>JACPZJ010000216.1 GCA_016195585.1 Nitrospirota bacterium
TGTCCATCGGTGATATAAGGCTCACCACCCTGACTGGTTTTGGTATAAGGCTTAATGATATAAAGGTGGATGAAGACCTCCTTGAAGTAGGCAGCCTCAAACTCAGATTAAGCCTTCTGCCTCTGCTTAAAGGGAGGATAGAGTTTAGCAGGATTATTATTGACAAACCATCACTGCTATTGAAAAGGGATAGAGAAGGAAACTGGAATGCCTCTCAAGCAGCAGAGGGTGATAAGTTAAAAACCAAGAAGCCATCAGAACCTGAAGGAAAGGATGATATATCATTTAAAATCCTAACCGCCCTGCTTGTCTCAGACTTAGAGATAAAAAACGGAAAGGTCAGGCTGCAGGATGTCTCCTCAAAAAAACCTGTAAGCCTTTTAAGTATTAAAGGGCTTAATATAAGGGCAAGGGATATCTCCCTGAATAATCCAATAAATATAAAGGGGACGGCATTGCTGGACATGGATAATTCTAAACCTACGATGATAGAATTAACCGGCACAGTCGGCCCTGTTGGCGGGACAATGGATGTTAAAGGGATGCCTGTAAATATTGTTCTAAAGACAAAGGATATTGACCTTTCATCATACAAATCTTTTTTTGGATTGACAAAAGACAATAAATTATCCGGCCATGGTTTTGGAGATATAATAATCAAAGGCAAGGCATGGGACCCTGCCATTGCAGGGAAGATTAATCTGGGCAATCTGGAGTACAGTTATATATTTGGCCCTGCTGATGAAAATAAAAAGACTGGCCGCATAAGATTGACTGAGATTAAAATCCCTCTTGAGATGCAGGGCAGGATAATCAATTTGAGTGAGCTTAATTTTAGATTGTATGAAGGCAGCTCCAAGATTGCCATACACATAGATACAAATAAAAAAGAGCCTCATATAATGCTCAAACCTGATATAGCATCTGTCCAGTTAGAACCATTATTAAAGGATCTGGCTTTATCCAAGATAAACATCTCAGGCCCATTGTCCTTAAATGCATCCATCAGAGCTTACGGAATGGATAAGGATACAATGTTGGCAAAGGCAGAGGGGGATGGATTTTTTATTATTAAAAAAGGAATGGTCAACGGTCTTGATCTGATAGATGTCATAGTAAATCTTGCCACACTTACTGCATCAAAGACAAAAAGGATTGACAAGGTTACAGAATTTGATGAGATCTCCGGCCGCTTTCGCATAGAAAATGGTTATCTAAAAACAGATGACTTGAAGCTTATTGGCAGCAACCTTTCCATTGCCGTCCGAGGCGCCTATGGGCTTTTAAAGGGCGAGCTTAATTTTGATGTGGATGCAAAGGTGGATGATAATCATGTGGAGCTAAAAATAACCGGCACAACCGATAAGCCCAAATATGTTTTAAAGACAAAGCGCATCCAGCAGAATATAATGAAAGGTGTTGTTAAGGGTTTAGAAAAGGGTAAGATAGATGAAAAGGATGTGAGGGAGATTTTGAAAAATATCCTAAAATAGCCGTAGCTATCTGCATAGAATATTCCGTTTTGTCTTTTCTGTTTGCAGTTGCAAACCCTCCTTCTTAATGTTATATTTATATAAAACGACCTAAATACCTGCGTTTTATTGATTACACAGATTTTGTAAAACGATTACACTGATTTATGAATGCGTAAAAATCTATTTTTTATCAGGAGCGGGAATTGGAGATAATTGACTGCCATTTTCATCTCATCCCAAGAGAGATCGGAGAGAAGGCCTCTTTTTATAACAAGACGTGGATGGATATGGATGCCCATCTTAATATGATGGATGAGGCGCGCATTGCAAAGGCAGTGATAAGCTATCCCACAACAGATGCCCATGTAAATGCAAAGGAGAAGGAGATTACAGTTGCGCGGCTTTATAACAAAAAGACAGCAGAGGTCATAAGGCGCCACAGGGACAGGTTTGTTGGCGCAGGCGTGATACCGCTTGCAGAAGAAGGAGAGATGCTTGATGAGCTGAGCAGGCTGCTTGATGTGGGTTTTATGGCAGTATCAATGGCAACAAGCTATGACGACGTTTATCTTGACAGCGAAAAATTTCATCCTCTTTTTGAAAGGATCTCTGATGCAGGGCTTCCAATCTTTGTGCACCCAACAACAATAAAACCCATTGGCATTGAGCAGGTTAGGCATCCGCTTCTTACGCCTGCGATTGAATTTATCTTTGACACCACCATGTGCATTGGAAAGCTGATCACCTCTGGGACATTAAGGAGTTTTCCCAAACTTAAATTTGTCTTTGCCAATTTTGGCGGCGCAACACCGTTTATTAAGGATAGATACGATACGACCTATAACATGCTCCTATCGCTCGGCTATGTTCAAGATTTAGGAAAGCTGCCAACAGAATTTTTAAAACAGCTTTATGTTGACACGAGCGGCGCAGTATCAAAATCAATCATACAGTGCGGCATAGATACATTTGGCGCAGAGAATATCCTTTGGGGAAGCGACTATCCTGCAAATAAGAATGTCAGGCAATCAATAGATGCAATAGAGGATCTGGATCTGCCTGATGAGAAGAAGATAATGATCCTCAGCAGGAATGCTGAGAGGATATTTAGCGGTGTAAGGATATGATACCCCTCACCCTTCCCTCTCCCCATAGGGGAGAGGGTTTCCTTTTCTTATCTCCTCTCCCCATAGGGGAGAGGACTAAGGTGAGGGGGAAATTGCTGATATGAAAACCAATAAACCCAAAATAGCCATCTTTGGCGCAGGTATTGCTGGCCTTTCATGCGCATATTTTTTAAAGAATGACGGCTATGATGTAACTGTCTATGAAAAGAGGCCTGGGGTTGGCGGTAGATTTGCAACATTTGAGACAGAGGGCGTGTATATAAATAAAGGCGCCCTGATGTATGCACCAAGGCTCAACCCTCATTTTGCTTCTTTGATTAATGAACTCGGAATAGAGTCAGAGCAGCTCACACTATCAAGATTCGCCTTGATTATCGGAAATAAGATAACAGCTCTGAACAATTTTGCAATGTTTAAAAGCGGCCTCTTTTCTCTTTTTGATTACCTCAAATGGCTAAAGTTGAAAAGATTTATCAGAAGGCTTGATTTTAGACTGGATAGTTATGATGTAAGGCTTGAGGAGCTTCATCAATATTCCTTACAGGAATTTTGTGAGAAAAAAATGGGTTTTAATAAAAAGCTGATTGATTATATTGTCCAGCCCTTCTCAAGCTTTGGCTATATTGACCCGCCGTATATTGCAGCAGACCACGGCCTTTTTCTCTTTGCATACGGTGATACAGAGCTTCGTGTGCCTATAAAAGGCATGTCTGCTGTAACAGATGAACTCTATAATAGATTGAAGGGCTCTGTTAAACTAAATACTGTTGTAAAAGAGGTGGAAAAAAATAAGAAAGGATTTGCTGTTGTTCTTGAAGAAAAGAAAAAATCAACACCTGTTAAGAAAAATTTTGACTACTGCATCTTTGCCACA
>JACPZJ010000207.1 GCA_016195585.1 Nitrospirota bacterium
AGTCTTGTAAATTCTTCCAAAAGGAAGGACAGCTTTGTTGCGTCGCCTGTCAGCCTCTTTATCTCAGTTAATTCATTGGCAGGCGCTGCCTTTTTCAACTCGTCTATCCTTTTTGCCATCTCTGTAATCTGTGCAGTAAAAGAGGTGATCTCATTATTTATCGTTATAATCTCACTTCTCAGGCTATTTACCTCCTTTGCCTTTGAAAGATACAGCGTCTGGTAAAAGAAAAAATAAAAGGCCGCAATCATTGTAACAATAATAATTGTCTTTTCTCTCCAACTTAGTTTAGAGAGATCAAGGTTTAACAATTGTTGAGGTAATATATTTTCCATAATCATGGCCTTTTTATGGCAGCGGTAACATCAAAATTTATCACCGACTGCCCTGACAAGTCGCTCTGCTGGGCGAAATTCAGGTTTATATTTGTAAATGAATCTGACCTCTCAATAGCAGCAATAAAATTGGTGACATCAGCATGGCTCATGGCATTACCGCTAAAATGCATCTCCTTCTTATCAGTATCTTTTTTCTTCCTGCTCTCAATTACTGTAAACCAGAGATCAGGGGTGGTAAGAAAACTTAACTCACGCAATACAGTTGACCATATTATTCTTTCCTTTAGCAGATCCCTTAGATTTAGTGTTTCACCCCCCCTGTCCTTAACAGCTCCGCCCTTTGCAGACAGCCTGTTCATCTCTTCAATCATGGCAGTGAGCTCTTTATTTATATTATCCCTTTTTGTAATAATCTGGGTCTTCTCTTTTTTTAGTTTCTGCACCTCATAATATTTAAAGCCGTATGTTACGCCCCAGATTATTATTATAAGGATTAATCCTAAGACAAAAATCTTCTCCTTTGAGATTCCACCTTCCCTCTCAGACTCTCCGGGGATAAGATTTATATAATCCTTCATATTCCTTTACCTCATAAGGCCAAGGGCAATACCCACTGAGGTTGAAAAGCGGGGCGCCATAGATTCCAGTTTATAAAAGGCATCGCTGCGGTAATTAACATTAAAAAATGGATTATCAATAACAACAGGGATATCAAAGAATGAAGACATATATTCCTTAAAGCCCGGCATGAGTGAAGTCCCGCCTGACAGGACAATCCTCTGCAATATCCCTTCCCTGAACTGCGCCCTGTAATAATCAATAGAACGTTGTATCTCAAGCACAAAATTATCTACAATTGACCTTATAATTTCTTTATCTTCTCTACCAGCCGTATTAATGCCGCCCTCCTCTATAGATTGCGCAGGTGTCGTTGATCTCATACCCATACCCTTTTCCTTTTTTAAGAGCTCGGCCTCATTATATCCTGTCTTTAGATTTTCCTCTATAGCCCTTGTAATATTATTGCCGCCTAAGTATATATTTCGGGTAAATCTCAGCACCTTTTTTTTTGATACATTTATATCCGTCTTCCCGGCGCCAATATCTACATACACAACATTTTCTTCATATGACGTATAATTTTTCTTAACAATATTTAGCATTGTAAGTGGATTAACTGTCAGCAGATTTAATTGAATCCCCAATTTCTTGAATACTGCCATATTGTTGAATACAGTTTCCTTTTCCACTGCAACAATCAAAAGCTCATATTTTTTAATGTCCCTGTCGTCTATCTCACCCATTACCAGAAAATCAATTATCATGCCCTCTGTCGGAAAATTTATGACCTTCTTTGCCTCCCATTTTACAGCTTCTGATAGCTCATCCTTAGGCATCTTGGGCAGAGTAAGGTATCGTATAGTGGGGGTATAGGTAGTAAAAACAGCGCCCATCTTCTGCTTCTTTATCCTGCCTTCTTCAAGAAGGTCATTTAAGGCATCTGCAATCTTCTCCTCTGACCGCTCTTTTGGAATCTCGGCAAGGCCTGCATAGAGAAGTTTGGCATTCCTTATTGACCCGCTAAGCTGCACCACCTTTATAGAAGAGCTTCCGATATCTATTCCTACTACAGGACTTCTAAATAGGCTAAGATCAAATCCTATAGTCAAAAAGGCCTCCCATTTCATCTTTATGAACAATGTATAATCTAACTATACTTGTGCGTCTAATTATAGTTTAGCATAAACCTTCAAAAAATCAAGTTTTTAATGGGAATTAGGGCGGGCAAATGGTATCTCACCCTGTCAGAAACAGGAAGATTGTTGCCAGAGAATTGCCTAAATATTGCCTTAAAATGCCTATAAATCAATAGATATTAAGGATCTCATAATTGAATTGACATGGATTAGAAAATCTCCCCTTGCCCCTCTTTGGCAAAGAGGGGTATTATTCCTCCCTTTTCCAAAGGGAGGTTAGGAGGGATTTTATAAATATGTCGTTACAATTATAAGAGTGTTAATAAGCTCTTACGCATAACTTATCTTATCATAATCGTAATAGCAAGATAGAACATAATAAGGCTCCCGGCAAGGAGTATAATCCCCACAGGAACCCTATTCTTGAGAAATGCATCATCTGTTTTTGAGATCACCTGACTGGCTTTTTTATTCATCTTCTTAAGCGTCTGCGGTGAGAATAGAAAGAGCAGACCAAAAATCAGGGCAAGTAATGCAATCAAGATTATTAGAATCATCATATTACCTCCTTGTTATATGCCTGCCTTTTCGCTTTCAGCAGGCATCTTATTTAGATTATATTTATCCAGCCTATATCTAAAGGATCTAAAGTTTAAGTGCAGAAGTTTTGCTGCGTCCTTTTTTATCCAGTTGCTTCTCTCGAGGGCATTAAGCAATAGATCCTTCTCTATCCCTCCTATAAATCCCTCCAAATCAATGCCCTCTGCAGGTATGTTTACAGGTATTAATGAAGAACCTCTTTCAGCATTTTTTAATATATCCGGGAAATGATCGGGGGTAATAACCTCGCTGTTACTCAGCGCTACTGCCCTCTCTATCATATTCTCAAGCTCCCGTACATTCCCCTTCCATTCATAGTTACACAGAAGCTCCACCGCCTTTTGTGAAAAACCCTTTATCTTCTTATCCATGCTTCGGTTAAATTTATTAAGAAAATAATTAGCCAGCAAAGGGATATCCTCCCTTCTTTCCCTCAGGGGCGGCAGGGTAACTGGTATTACATTAAGCCTGTAATATAAGTCCTCCCTGA
>JACPZJ010000039.1 GCA_016195585.1 Nitrospirota bacterium
AGATCAATATGGGCAAGGGCGATTATGATAAAAAGCTTACAAGATATGTTGATGTGCGCCATGACATGCTTGATAGGGGAATTGCATCCAAAAAAATGGACATGAGATTTTTGAACAAGGTTGTGATAAAGAATTGACCTGCGATTACACAGCAGTAGGCACGGTTTAAACCGTGCCTACATTAATCCTCTTTAAATCTGTGTAATCTTCTTAAAGAAAAGTAGGAGGTGAAAGGTTGGCAAAAAAAGAGAACATAGTAGTCGGGCTTGATATAGGGACAACAAAGATATGTGCAGTAGTCGGCGAGGTAGTTGAGGGAAATAGAATAGATATTATTGGCATTGGCACAAGCCCATCAAGGGGGCTGCGAAAGGGCGTGGTAACAAATATTGAAAGCACAGTGGAATCAATAAAAAAGGCAGTGGAAGAGGCAGAGCTGATGGCAGGCGTGGAGATAAACTCTGTTTATGCCGGCATTGCAGGCGGCCATATAAAGAGCTTTAACAGCCGCGGCGTAATTGCAATAAAGACCAAAGAGGTTACACATGCTGATATAAACAGGGTGATTGATGCTGCAAAGGCGGTGGCAATACCCCTTGACAGGGAGGTGCTGCATGTTATCCCGCAGGAGTTTATTATTGATGATCAGGACGGGATCAAGGAGCCGCTCGGCATGTCCGGCGTCCGGCTTGAGGTAGAGGTTCATATAGTAACAGGCGCTGTTACCTCTGTGCAGAATATTATAAAGAGTGTGAACAGGGCAGGGCTTCATGTAATAGATATTATACTCCAGCCTCTTGCCTCAAGCGAGGCTGTGCTCACGCCTGATGAAAAGGAGCTTGGGGTTGCGGTTGTTGATATAGGCGGCGGGACAACTGATATTGCAACCTTTGCCCATGGAAGCCTCCTGCACACAGCAGTGCTTGGCATAGGCGGGAATCACCTGACCAATGATGTTGCAGTTGGCCTGCGCACACCAGCGAGCGAGGCAGAGAAGATAAAGACAAAATATGGCTGCGCCATCACTGTAATGGTAAAGGAGGACGAGACCATTGAGGTTCCGAGTGTCGGGGGTCGGCCGCCGAGGGTTGTGTCAAGGCAGGTGCTTTCTGAAATAATTGAGCCGAGGGCAGAGGAGATATTCGGCCTTGTGCAGAGGGAGCTGAAAAAGACAGGATATGAGGAGATGGTTGCATCAGGCGCTGTTATTACAGGCGGCGCTGCATTGATGGAAGGGATGACAGAGATTGGAGAAAAGATGATGGATATGCCTGTGCGGAGGGGCATGCCATCCAATATCGGCGGGCTTGTGGATGTGGTGAGCAACCCCATGTACTCTACAGCAGTGGGGCTTATCCTTTATGCTGTAAGGCATGAGGGGGTAAAGAAGGCCCAGAGAATTACTGAAAAGGCGTCATTCAACAGGGTTTTAAACAGGATGAGGGTTTGGGTAAAGGAGTTCTTTTAAATAAGTCCTATAAGTCTTATAAGACTTATTTTTTATGAAAGGAGGTCTTAATGTTTGAGTTTGAAGAGATTAATGAGCAGGGTGCAAAGATTAAGGTAATAGGTGTAGGCGGAGGAGGCTGCAATGCAATTAATACCATGATTGCTGCGAATCTTATAGGTGTGGAGTTTATTGCAGCCAATACTGATGTGCAGGCGCTGAACAGGTCGCTGGCCCATAATAAGATACAGCTCGGTGTCAAGCTTACAAAAGGGCTCGGCGCAGGCGCGGATCCAAACATCGGCAGGGATGCGGCAATAGAGGATACGGAGCAGATAAGGGATGCGCTTGCCGGGTCGGACATGGTTTTTGTAACTGCCGGGCTTGGCGGCGGCACAGGCACAGGCGGCGCGCCGGTGATTGCGAATATTGCGAGAGAGATTGGCGCCTTAACAGTCGGCGTTGTTACAAAGCCATTTTCATTTGAAGGCGTAAAGAGGATGCAGAAGGCAGAGGAGGGGTTTAAGGAGTTAAAGAGATATGTTGATACGTTGATTGTGATTCCAAATCAGAAGCTCTTAAGTGTTATTGATAAAAAAACCCCTATGTCTGAGGCATTCAAGATAGCCGATGATGTCTTAAGGCAGGCAGTTCAGGGCATCTCAGACCTTATAACTATTGCAGGCCTTGTGAATGTGGATTTTGCAGATGTAAGGACAATAATGTCTTATATGGGCAGGGCCATTATGGGCATGGGTATAGCAAGGGGTGAAAACAGGGCAGTAGAGGCAGCGCAGAGGGCGATATCAAGCCCGCTCCTTGAGAATAACAGCATTGAGGGCGCACAGGGCGTCCTGATAAATATTACAGGCGGTCAAGACCTCACTCTCCATGAGATTGATGCAGCGTCATCTGTTATAAAAGAGGTTGCTGACCCTGAGGCGAATATTATATTCGGCTCTGTAATAGACCCTGAGTTTGATGATATTGTCAAGGTTACTGTTATTGCAACAGGTTTTGACAAAGACATGGAAAAGGTTAAAGAGACAATATCAGAGCGCCAGACGGTTATTAAAGGCTCAAATGTCAGGACGCTGCCGTTAAAGAATATTGACAGGCCTACCTTCTTACGCAGGGTTACAGGCAGTGATTATAGAAATGATGAAATGGGTATTCAGGATGATGAATGGGATGTGCCGACCTTTTTACGGAAGCAGATGGATTAAGGGATGTCGTGGAGGCTCATTGAAAAGTACAGGGATATTTTAAAGCAAGAAAGGGGAGCAATATGTAAAGAGCATACAGGCAAGATAAGGGTTGCTATTATTTATCCCAACACCTACTATGTAGGGATGTCAAATCTGGGATTTCAGGCCATCTATTATCATCTGAACCAGCGGGACGACGTTGTGTGTGAAAGGGGATTTCTGCCTGATGAAGGGGATATTGAGGAATTTAAAAGGACAAATACATCGCTCTTTTCCCTTGAGAGCCAGAAGAGGCTAAAAGACTTTGATATAGTTGCCTTCTCTGTCTCCTTTGAGAATGACTATATAAATATTTTAAAGATACTTGATTTGGCAGGGATAAGATATAAGAAAGAAGAAAGGGGAAAAAATGAGCCTCTCATCATAATGGGCGGTGTTTGCGCCTTCTTCAATCCTGAGCCTTTGACATCATTTATTGATTTGATTGTTGTTGGCGAAGGTGAAGATGTTATAAATGAGATAATAGATAGATTCAAAGATGAGAGATCAGAGGGGGCAGGTAAAAAAGAGATATTAGAAAAGATAGCTCGGATAGAGGGATGTTATATCCCAGAGCTGTATGATGTGGAATATAATGATGACAGGACTTTTAAAAGGATAATTCCAAAAGGAGAGGCATCCCCTATAATAAAAAAGAGATGGGTGAAGGATGTTGATAAATATATCCCCTGCACAAGGATATTTACAAAGAATACAGAATTTGCAGATATGCTTTTAATTGAGGTCTCAAGGGGATGCGGCAGGGCATGCAGGTTCTGCCTTGAGGGCTATGCCTACAGGCCATTGAGATATAGAAAGGCAGAAGGGATTTTAAAATTAGTTAGAGGGGAAAAAGGGGTTAAGGAAAGGATCGGGCTTGTTGGCGCAGCAGTATCAGATTATCCGTATATAGATGATGTATGTCTTAATATCGCAGGTAATATTTCAGTGTCATCATTAAGGGCAGATTCTGTGTCAGAGACGCTGATAAAGAAGCTATTAGAAAGCGGTCACAAGACTATAGCCCTTGCGCCAGAGGCAGGGTCAGAGAGGTTAAGAAGGGTTATAAAAAAGGATATCACAGAAGGGGATATTTTAAATGCAGCGGGATTGATATTGTCAAGCGGCATTCCCAATCTGAAGCTCTATTTTATGATCGGTCTTCCAACAGAGGCGGACGAGGATGTTGCAGCCATTATTGATCTGGCAAAAAAGGTGAGGGAGATATTGCTTGAAACAGGGAGAAAGAGAGGGAGGCTTGGCAGGCTTACATTGAGCATAAGCTCCTTTGTTCCAAAGCCGCATACGCCGTTCCAGTGGTGCAGGATGGAGGATGCGGCCTCATTGAGCCGCAAATTAAGATTCCTTAAAAAAAGTATTGCGAAGACTGACAATGTCTTTCTGACAACAGATTTACCAAAATGGGCATATATACAGGGGATTTTATCAAGGGGCGACAGGAGGGTTGGGGATATTATTGAATGGGCATATAAGATGGATGGCAACTGGATGAGGGCGATTAGGGAGGCAGGAGTGGATGCGGATTTTTATGCCCTGAGGGAGAGGCCGCTTGATGAGTCGCTTCCGTGGGATCATATAGATGTGGGGGTAAAAAGGGGGCTACTAATAAAGGAGTATAAAGAGGCAATCGCAAATTCGTAATGCGTAATCCGTTATGCGTAATGAGTAGAGTATTAGATTGCTTCGCCTTTGCCCTGTACCATCTGGTTTAGGGCTTCGGCTCGCAATGACAAGGCAGGGTTTAAATGAAACAGAATTATATTATAACTGAGCTAAACGGCAACAGATGGCTTTCTATTCCTATACTGGATAAAATAGACTTTATCAGGCACTCATTTATAATAAAGCAAAAGAATTCAGCGGTAGAAGCAAACGGGGCTTTAAAGGAGACTGCTGCGAGGATATTGAATTTAGAGAAATGGCAGGTTGAAACAATCAACCAGACGCACAGTGATGCAGTCTTTGTGCATAACGAAGAGTGCAGGGCATCTGAATCAGATGAGGGATTTGATGCCCATATTACAAATAATTCAGGCATTGCCATCGGTGTTGTTACAGCAGACTGCGTGCCTGTTCTTTTAATTGATAGAAAGAAGAGGATTGTAGCAGCGGTTCATTCAGGCTGGAGAGGCACAGCAAAGAGGATTTTGCAGAAGACTGTGAAAAAGATGTCAGACAGCTTTGGCTCTAAACCAGAGGATATGATTGCAGGCATAGGGCCTTCTATCGGCCAGTGCTGTTATGAGGTAGATGAGAAGGTAATTGAGCCGATGAAAAGAGAGTTTGATTATCTGAACAGATTCAGCATACAGAAGAAAGAGAATAAATGGCATATAGACCTTCAGATGATAAACAGGGAACAGCTTATTGAAACAGGTCTGAAACCGACAAATATAAATATAGTCAGCCTATGCACTTTCTGCTATCCAGATCTGTTTTATTCGTATAGAAGGGATGGCGCTGGGACAGGGAGGATGATGGCAGTGGTGATGATTAAATAAGAGGGTTCAAGGGTTCCAGTAGTCAAGGATTCCAGCGAATTATTATGGTTTATCACTTGAACCCTTGAATCCTTGAATCCACGAACCCTGTTTTGAGTTATATGAGTTATATTGCTGAAAATGTAAAGGCAGTTAGAACCAGAATAGAACAAGCTGCAAAGAGGTCAGGCAGGGATGTTAAGTATATAAAGCTAATTGCTGTAACAAAGACTGTTGATATAAATAGAATAAAAGAGGCAGTAGAGGCGGGCTTAAAGATTTTTGGAGAGAATCGTGTTCAGGAGGCACAAAAGAAAGTTACGAGTTACGAGTTGAGAGTTACGAGTGGAAAAATTGAGTGGCATTTTATTGGCCATCTGCAGACAAACAAGGTTAAAGATGTGGTTGGCAGCTTTGAGCTTATACACGCTGTTGACAGCCTGAGATTGTCAGAGGAGATAGACAGGCAGGCAAAAAAGAGGGGTATTGTTCAGGATATACTTATAGAGGTAAAGCTTTCGGAAGAGGAGTCCAAGTATGGCATTACAGAAGAGGAGCTTTTACCACTGATTGAGAGCGTATCTAAATTTAATAACATAAAGCTGCTTGGCCTTATGGCAATTCCGCCTTTTTTTGATGATGCTGAAAAGACAAGGCCATATTTTAAAAGATTAAGGGAATTAAGGGATGAGGCAGTAAAAAATGGATTTAATCTGCCTGAGCTGTCTATGGGCATGTCCCATGATTTTGAGACAGCAATAGAAGAAGGCGCAACTATGGTAAGGATAGGGACAGCTATATTTGGGGAGAGGAAATAAAAATATGATAGGCTTTATTGGCGGTGGAAATATGGCAGAGGCACTTATAAAAGGGATTAGGGGCAAGGGGCAAGGGTCAAGGGAAGAGATATTTGTATCAGAGCCGAGAGAAGATAGAAAAAAATATTTAGAGCAGACTTATAGCATAAAGACTACATCGGACAACAAAGAGGTGGCATCTTCATGCAATATTATAATCCTTGCTGTGAAGCCCCAGAATATGGCTTCTGTTCTTGATGAGATAGCAGATGTTATTACAGATGAAAAGACGGTTGTATCAATAGCAGCCGGGATAAAATTATCATTTCTTCAATCAAAATTAAAAACAAAGAGGCTCATAAGGGTAATGCCAAACACGCCTGCCCTTGTTCAGGAAGGCATGAGTGTGATATCCCTTTGCGAGTGTTTCTCAGACACAGACATTGCCACAGTCAGAGAGATTTTTATGTCTATTGGAAAGGTCTTAACGCTTCCTGAAAAAAATATGAACGCTGTCACGGCATTGTCAGGCAGCGGCCCTGCCTTTATTGCATTATTTGTAGAGGCAATGATAGAATCAGGCGAGAGAAT
>JACPZJ010000040.1 GCA_016195585.1 Nitrospirota bacterium
AACAATGCCTGTTCTGAAAATCTGATGAAGTATTCTTAACACAAATAATCCCTCAAATCCCCCTCTCCCTAACCCTCTCCCACAAGGGGAGAGGGAATAAATTAAAGTCTCTTTCTAAAGAAAGATCCTAAAAGTCTCCCCTCCCTTGATGGGAGGGGACTAAGGGGAGGGTGAGGGGGCAATTTGAAAGGAGGCTTTGTCATGGCAGAAAAGGCTTTATCAAAGGCGGTTCAGTTTAAGTATGAGGCGCCAGATGCAGGGTCAGTATTTATTGCAGGTGATTTTAACAACTGGGATGCAATTACTACAGGTCTGAAAAAGGATAAGGGCGGTGTGTGGAAGGCATCCTTAAAACTTAAACCCGGTAGATACGAATATAAGTTTATAGTTGATGGCGAGTGGAGAAATGATCCGTGCTGCCATCAATGCGTACCGAACAGATTCGGTACAGCGAACTGTATTATTGAAGTGAAATGAGCACAGAAACCATTACCAAAAAGATTGATACCGATGTAATCCTCAACAGCATTACCGATGGTGTCATCACTATCGGTACGGACATGAGGATAGAGTATCTAAATAAGGCTGCTATTGAACTCCTCGGCTATTCTGAAGAGGAGGTGATCGGCCAGAATTGCAGCAGGCTTATGCGAAGCGATATCTGCACAACCAGTTGTATCCTTAAAAGGACAATGGATACAGGGGAGCCAATCTCTAATTTTGAGGCGATAATAAAGGATAAATCTGGCAGGCCGATTTCTGTCAGTATCAATACAGCCCTCCTGAGAGATAAGGACGGCAGGATAATCGGCGGTGTTGAGATATTCAGAGACCTGTCAAAAATAAAAGAGCTGACAGAAAAGCTTGACGGCAAATATTCCTTTCAAAACATAATCGGCAAAAATCACAGGATGCAGGAGATCTATGATCTCCTGCATCCTGTGGCACAGAGTAAATCCACTGTGCTTATAGAAGGGGAGAGCGGTACAGGCAAAGAGCTTATTGCCATGGCAATACATCAAAACAGCCCGCGCAGGTTAGGCCCATTTATAAAGGTAAATTGTGCGGCATTGGCAGAGGGTATCTTAGAGAGTTAATTGTTCGGCCATGTAAAGGGCGCATTCACAGGCGCTATTTCAGATAAAAAAGGACGCTTTGAGCTTGCGCATAAAGGGACTATCTTTCTTGATGAGATTGGCGAGATGAGCATGCACACACAGGTTAAGCTTTTAAGGGTATTGCAGGAAGAGGAGTTTGAAAGGGTAGGCGGCACAGAGAGTATAAAGGTGGATGTAAGGGTTATTGCTGCAACCAATAAGGATCTGGCAAAGGCAATGGAAAAGGGCGAATTCAGAAATGATCTTTATTATAGACTCAGGGTTGTGCCGATTTATTTGCCGCCTCTTAGAGAGAGAAAGGATGATATACCGCATCTTATAAAACACTTTGTGGGTAAATTAAATAATGAGATGGGTAAGGAGATAAATAATGTCTCTCCCAGGGTAATGGATTTTCTAATGGATTATGATTATAAGGGTAATATTAGGGAGCTGGAGAATATCCTTGAACATGCCTTTGTAAGATGTCAGGGTAATACTATTTTAGCAGAGCACCTTCCAAAAGACCTTTTTGGCGCTGCAGAGAAATTACCAGAAAATATTATAGCTGATTCTGATAATCCGCTCATGGCTATTGAAAGAGAACTCGTCTTAAAAATGCTGAATCAGTATAAATGGAAACAGGGTGAGGTGGCAAAAAAACTTCATATCAGCAGGGCTACATTATGGAGGAAGATGAAACAGCATAAGATTGAGGTGCCTCGCTTGTATTCCCCAAATCAATAAAGAGTCCAACTAATATTTCTGATTTTTGCATTTCATTTACGCAACATCATTTCAAAAATGAAACACTGGCATATCCTATTGATGTTTAAGCATAAATGTCTGATGTAATTATACAGTATTTCAAAAATGCAACATTATTTTTTTATCTCTGAAATAGTCTGATTTATAACCAATTGAAATTATTAAAGAATTTTTTTATAGAAATTTGGTATGATTATTGCTATTAATAATGATTACTATGTATAGCAATTTAAGAATTTTGTGCTATACTTAATTTAAGGGATCAAATAAGGACCAAAGAATATGAACAAGATTTTGATAAAGGCAGGCTATAGGCAAGGGATGAGGAAAGGTAAGGTGTTAGGTATGAAATGCCCAAAATGCGGCGGCCTCATGACCTATGAGACATTTACAAATCAGGAAAACCTTGCATGGCATTATGATGGTTGGAGATGTCTTTACTGCGGGGATGTAGTTGATGAGGTTATCCTCGCTAATCAGAAGAAAGAGGTTGTTGTTAAGCCATCAAAAAACAAGGATAAGGCTGTTAAGTTTAAAAGGCATCTTAAGGCAGCATAAAAAAAATAAAAAGGGAGAGCGGTTATGTGCATGACGAATGAGATTAGTTGTGTTTGTGGAAGAGAAAGTATCAGCCTTCATCATGGTGATTCAATACTTCCAGGGGAAGTAATCAAGGCAATATATTGCCCGCAGTGCGCCGGGGTATCCTTTGATCCATCAACAATGATCAAGGATAATGAGTGGATAATTGAATATGATATGGAGATTGCCGGTGTATTTGCACATAAGATGAGGGCGAGGAAGGAAGAATTAGCCCCTGATTTTATCTTTGACAATGGCTATGCAAGCTGGAATGGCTATACGCCTAATGATATAAAGGCCGCTGCCAAAGAGAAGATGGCTATGTTAGAGCTTGCCCGTACTGATAAACGCAAATATATGACTGAGATAAAGAGCTGGACTGAAAATAGGCTGAAAAGACTGGCAGACGAGGGCTGGCGCAAGGCAAAAAAGGTGCTGGCAGCAGCATAATTATAGCAAACGCATTAATTGTCATTGCGAGCGAAGCGAAGCAATCTAATACTCGTTATGAGTGATGCGTGATGGGTAATGAGCTAAAAAACCCATCACCCATTACAGATTACGCATTACGAATTTATACAGTTACTCCCCATGGGCTGGTTGAAAACCCCTCCCTCAGCCAGCCCAACCCTCTTTTATAATTCAATCTTCATGCCATCCGAGGCAGCAATAATCTCAATTCCTAATTCCTCAGTTAATTCCTTTGCCACCTCCCATGGCTTAGCCTTTAGCATTGCCATACCAAAATGTGTTATTACAGCCCTTTTTGGTTTTACTCCCTTCACTATCTCTTTTACGTCAGGAATGGATAGATGCATACCTCTGGGCTTCTCAGGCGGTATGAGCCTGACAGTATTCAACACCAGCAGTGAAGAATCCTTATACTCTTTAATTAACTCCGGAAAATAGCCTGTATCTGCAATAAAGGAGACCTTCTCTCCTTTTATATCAAATCTTAATCCGTAGGTCTCTGCTGTGTGCCTTAGTTTTATTGCACGAAATTTTAACTTGCCAATTTTGTAGTCTTTTTTTTCTTCCAGTGCCATAATTTTATCAAGGAAGCCCCTTAGATATTTCAGTACAACTGCATCCTGGCCTTCAAGGCACTCTTTTGATGCAAACAAAAGGCCATGTTTGTCAAGACCGCCATTTGTCATGCCATCAATTAGTATATTCACATCATTGGAGTGGTCAATATGCAGGTGGGTGAGGATAATGGCATTGATATTAGCAATATCAATCGGAGGTTTGGATGATGCGCATCTTACTATACAGCCCGGCCCGGGGTCTATGATAATATTCTGTCCCTCTGCTGAAAGAAATATCCCTCCAGATGCCCTTAATTGCTTTGCAACCACAAAACGTGTGCCTGCAGTCCCTAAAAATTTTATGAATGCCTTATCTTCCATTTGACAAAAATTCTTTTCATTTTAGTGGGTGATTTTTTAAAGTCAAGAAAAAACTGCGAGTCCTTATATTCTATCGGGCGGTTTAAAGCAAGGCAGCCTTTTCCTTTTTGGAATCTCCAGAAAATTATTGACAATGGCATTACAATTATATTAAACTTTCAATCCAACCCAATATTAGAAAAATTGAGGTTTTTAAATAATTTGTATAAATTTCGTTAATAATCAGATTAGAAAAGATTAAAGAATGCTTGACAACCGAATTGTAATTATATTAGAATTTAGCCCTCTTCTATCCTCTTCTATGGGGGCATAAATGGTTAAACTTAATATAATATAAATTTTATTAATAATATCTATATTTTTAAAAAGCAGGAGGGTGAGATGGTCCCTGTAAGAAAGATAATGACAAAGGGTATTGAGAAGGTGGACGCTAATATCAGTGTTAAAGATGTGGCAAGGATAATGAAGGCGAAGAAGATTGGAAGCATACTGGTAGAAAAAGATAAGGAGCTCGTAGGAATCGTAACAGAGACAGACATAGTGAGACGGCTTGTAGCAGATGGAAAGAACCCGGAAGGCATGCAGGTTAAGGCAATAATGAGCAGCCCGCTCCTTACTGTGGATATAGAAAAATCAATTATTGATGCGAATGACCTTATGGATAAGAATCATGTGAGACACCTTGCTGTTACAGAGGAAGGCAAGGTTGTTGGTCTGGTTTCCTGCAGGGATATAATGCATCCACTCTATATGGAAGGCGAGGAGTGGTGATTAGGAGAAGCGAAGAATCAGAGAAGCGGTGAAGCGGAGACGGGGAGACTACTCCGTTTCTCCCCTTCGCCCTTTTTCCGTTTCTTTATCCAATAGATTCGGTAGTATAAACACTGGAGGTAAGCATTGTCTGAGGAGAAGTATCAGATAAAGATACCTGACATTGATTATTTCAGGAAGATGATCAAGTGTCAGGATGCCTGTCCTGTTAATACCCCGTCAGGAAGCTATGTGAATGCCATTGCTGATGGAGACTATTTACTTTCTTATGCCCTTGCCAGAGGTCCAAATCCATTTGCCCCGATATGCGGTCTCATCTGCGCCCACCCATGTGAAAAGGCCTGCCGTAGAGGCAGTATTGATGAGCCAATCGCCATACGCACCCTGAAGAGATTTGCTGTTGACACCTTTATGGAGGCTACAAATTCAGATATATTTAAATCTGCAGAGCTCTCGTCTGCCTTTGGCGGATCAAAGGGTGTTCCTACCGGCAAAAAGGTTGCGGTTGTCGGCTCTGGTCCAGCCGGAATGGCAGGCGCCCATGACCTTGCCCGTCTCGGTTATAAGGTAACTATATTTGAATCACAGCCTATTATTGGCGGTATGTTCTATTTTGGTATTCCGGCATACAGGCTGCCAAAAAATGTAGCAAAATTTGATATGGATTCTATCCTCAGCCTCGGTATTGATGTCCGCCTTAATATAACAGTCGGGAAGGATATTACCTTGCAGGACCTCTTTGACGAGGGTTTTGAGGCAGCATTAATAGCTGTAGGCGCCCAGTTGAGCAGGCCGCTTCCCATCACAGGAACAGATATGGAAGGGGTCTTTCAGGGCGTCTCTTTCTTAAGAAGGGTCGGCCTCGGTGAAAGGCTTGACCTCGGCAAAAGGGTGATTGTGATAGGCGGCGGTAATGTTGCAATGGATGTGGCAAGGACAGTAAGGAGGCTCAAGGTAAAGGATGTCCATATAGTATGCCTTGAGGGGATGCACGAGATGCCTGCTGATAAGCTTGAGATTGAGGAATCGCTTGAAGAGGGGATAGTCTTTCATAATAGAAAGGGGCCTCAGCACATTGTTGGAAAAGATGGAAAGGTTACAGGGTTACAGGTTATTGATGTTGCGGCTGTCTTTGATGAAAGCGGCAGATTTAACCCAAAATATGTAGATGGCTCGGAATCTATTATTGATACCGAGACTGTTATTACAGCCGTTGGCCAGGCATCGGATAATGCCTGTTTAAAGGGCTGCAAGGGTTTTAAGGCAACGAGGTGGGGAACCATTGTTACAGATGAGAGCCTGAATATAGGCATCCCGGCCGTGTTTGCAGCAGGCGATGTTGCAACAGGCCCGGCGATTGTTATTGGCGCTGTTGCCTCGGGCCAGAAGGCAGCGAGGGCGATTGATAAACATCTTCGCGGCAGTGAGCGCAGGATTGAAAAACGGGCGAAGATGACTGTAATTAAGGATTATAAAAAGCCTGCAGAGGGTTATATAAAAATAATGCGTGAAGAACCGCCGGTAATGGGTGTAGAGAAGAGGCTATCAGGATTTTCTCAGGTTGAGGAAGGCTATCCTGATGAGATGGCAGTAGAGCAGGCAGAGAGATGCCTGAAATGCAATATTAATACAATATTTAATGGCGAGTTGTGCATTGCCTGCGGAGGCTGTATTGATGTCTGCCCCATGAACTGTCTTAAGCTTGTAAACCTTTCTGATCTTGCAGGGGATGAAAATCTTGATAAGATAATCCAGAAGAGATATGGCATATCAAAAGAAGATTATAAAAAGAAGAGGGATGAGATTCTATCAGGTATTAATGGGGCGGCAATGTTAAAGGATGAAGAAAGGTGCATCCGCTGCGGACTCTGCGCTAAGCGCTGTCCGACCAATGCCATAACAATGGAGAAATTTGAATTTGAGGAGGTTTTAGTAAATGACTAAGAAGGATGTAAAGGATGATAGCAAGGAGATAACAAGAAGAAAATTCTTCCTCATCTTTGGCTGGTTCGGTATATTGTCATCCCTTGCCGGTTCTGCCTTTGGGGCAGTAAGATTCATGTTTCCGAATGTCCTTTATGAGCCATCAACTACATTTAAGATAGGCAAGCCGTCTGATTATCCCCCAAATACAGTTACCTTTGTGCAGGATAACAGGCTCTTTGTTGTGCGCGGGAAGGACGGCATTGAGGGCATAAGGATAATATCATCTATATGCACACACATGGGCTGCACGCCAAAATGGGTTGAGGCCAAGAATCAGTGGGAATGTCCGTGTCATGGCAGTGTGTTTAATATCAAGGGAAATGTTATTGCTGGTCCAGCACCGGATCCCCTCCCATGGTATAAGGCTACAATTGCCAGTGATGGAAGAATTCTTGTTGATTCATCAAAGAAAAACTATGTAAAACCTGACTATCAGATCAAGGTTTAATGCCTTTTTGGAGGAATAATAGGGATGAAGAAAAAGAGCGCAATTTCTCAACTGCTTTTTAATAACCGCTTCTGGAAGTCCATATTCAGACATGATTATCCTGATAATGACCTGAGCCGTTCAGAGGCAATGACCAGCAATCTGTTTCTGCACATACAGTCTGTCAAGGTGCATACAAATACTATTCGGCCCGGCTATACACTGGGGCTCGGCCTCATTGCCTTTTATCTTTTTATAATCCTTACACTTACAGGGATATTGCTCATGTTCTACTATGTTCCATCAATAGAGCGCGCATATAATGATATGAAGGATCTGGAATTTGCTGTGTCCTACGGGATTATACATTAGTGGCAGCAGCATTGATTGGCGTGCATTTCTGGAGAATAAGGAAGGACGGCGGCATTTCAAGGTCGGCAGAAGATTGAAAATATAGGAGGAAAAGAAATTGGACAAGAAGCCTGAAGTGGTAATATTTCCAAAGAACCCGAGCAAGACATACGGCCTTATGGAATTAATTAGGACAAGGTCGTTTCAGATAGAAAAAGGGCCTGATAATACAGTTACATCATGGCCCCATCTGCTTTTCAGGGAAATTATACTCTTTATGTTTGTGCTTATCGTGCTCTTTATAATCTCCATCCTATTTAATGCGCCTTTGGAAGAGCAGGCCAATCCATCAAACACGCCAAACCCTGCAAAGGCGCCATGGTACTTCCTCGGTTTACAGGAGATGCTTTCATGGGCGCCTCCTTTCTGGGGCGGTATTTTTGTCCCCACAATGGTTGTAATCATTCTAATACTTGCGCCGTATTTTGACAGGAGCCAGAAGGGCGTTGGGGTATGGTTTGCGCCTGAAAGAAAGACAGCAAATCTGTTATTTACAATCTTTCTTGTCCTTGCAGTTGGGCTCATTGTGATTGGTGAATTCTTCCGCGGGCCGAACTGGCAGCTTTTCTGGCCATGGAATATGCCGTCGCCGCATTAAGGATATAAATAAAAAATAAAAGGAGAAGGTATAAGATATATGACATACTATAAGCTGTTTGCTTTGTTCGGTTTGCTGCTAACTTTTCTTTTAGGCATTGCAGCCTATAAGGACAATAATCGCGAATGGAAAAAATATCAGAATGAATTTTTCCAGATAGAGCTTAAAAAGGCTTCAACACCCGAAGAGAAGGCGGCAGTAATAGCAGTAAGTGAGATCAAGCAGATAATGGCGCCGGAATTAAAGAGGGTGGACAGATGCATTACATGCCATGCAGGTGTTGATAACCCGAAGTTTGCGAATGAAAATAAAATTTATAAAACACATCCTGATTTTGAACAGCATCCCTTTGAGAAATTCGGCTGCACCATCTGCCACTGGGGGCAGGGAATGGCAACAACTGTCAAGGCAGCGCATGGAAAGGTAAGGCACTGGGCAGAGCCCATGAGGGAAAAGGAGTATATTCAGATATCCTGCGGCAAGTGCCACAGCGAGACAGAGGTTAAAGGCGCGCCGCTTCTCTCTCTCGGCAGAAAACTATATCTTGAAAAAGGATGTGTTGGCTGCCATAAAATAGAGGGCGTCAGCGCTGGAAGCGTAGGCCCTGAGTTGACAACAGTAGGAAGCAAATATAAGGATGAATTTGATTACACGAGGGTAAAGGGAGAACATACTGCTGCAAACTGGATATTTGAGCATTTCAAAAATCCGCAGGCAGTAACCCCGGGCACTATAATGCCGAATTTTAATTTTACAGATGAAGAGGCAAAGGCGCTGACAATCTATATGCTCAGCCTTACAAAAGGAAAGGTTCCTTACGAATACAGGGCGGGGAAGAAGGGATAAAGCTACAATGCCCTGCTGATTCTCAGGGGCTTCATTGCTATCCCGCTTGCAATGGAAACAGCAAAGGCATCCATTGCAAGGCCAAGCGCTATGAAAAGTATGCTCACCTTATGCAATTATAACAGCGCCTTTCCTGCCTGTATAATCAGATATATCCCAAGAATGGTTATTAGCAGGGCGCTGAGGAGGCTTAATGACCTTGCCATTTTGTCTGTCCAGTCCTCCTTAACAATGCCTTGCATGAGATTGCCTGCCTTTACAAGTATTATGCCGATGGCAATAAGCACAGAGGCAAGGCCAAAGCTGAAGATAAATACATACAGCAAACCCATTAAAATCTTTCCAGAGCCGATAGCCATTAGCAGGACAACCAGCGCCTCTGGGCATGGCACAATGCCCCCTGATATGCCGAGGGCAAGGAGCATGCCGAGGGTTGGCGCAACATCACCTTTTTTATCATACGGTGATTCAACATGATGATGGCTGTGGGAATGATTGTGTTTGTGCTGATGGATGTGCGGAATTCGTTTATATAAAAGCCAGCCGCCAACCGCCACTATCAATATCCCTGAGGCCAGCGATGCAATCTGTTGAATCCTCTCTGGCACAATATACGCAGAGGCAATAACAGCAATGATGCCGAGGAGTATTACACCGCCTGTATGCGTTATAGTTACAATCGTGCCTAAGAGTATGGCATCTATTATCCTTCCCCTTGAGCCGACAAGATATGCGCCTACTATTGTCTTTCCATGTCCTGGTGCCAGGGCATGGAGTATGCCGAGTGTAAAGGCGCCTAATATATAATAAAATGATGTACCCATATTATTCTGTAGGGGCATAGCATGCTATGCCCCTACTAATCCCCCCTCACCCCCCTTTAGTAAAGGGGGGATGGGGGGATTTATAGAATCTCCTGAATTTGTATATTATTATTGCAGATCCTGATATCATTATTATTAATGCGCCCGCAAGATAGACTATCTCTCTTAATTTTAATACCATTCCCAGCCTTCCAACTTCCCTTTCCCATACAAGTTTGTATGGCAGGGTTGACATTATAAGATATATCTTATTCCCGTCCCTTGGGTCGCTAACAATCCTTCCAACCTGCAAATGGCTCGGCAGTCCCTTTTTAAAGGCAAGCCAGTTCCTGCCGCCATCATCGCTTATCAGCAGGCCGTCCTCTGTGCCCGCATAAATTTTTTTTGTGTCTACAGGATCTACAATAAGGGAGTAGACCTTCGGAAAGTAGTACATCTCTCGCCGTTCATTTATTAAATGCCCCCATTTTTTACCAGCGTTATTGCTTATAAATATCCCTATGTCTGTGCTTAGGTATAGCCTCTTTGAATTAGCAGGGTCAAAGGCCAGCGTAAAGAGCCCGTTATCAGGTATGCCGTCTTTTATCTGCCTCCATGTTTCGCCGCCATCTGTACTTTTGTAAAGGGCATTTGATGTAATGATATAGATGCCCCCCCACTCACTTCCCCCCTTTGACCCCTCTATGTCCCCCCTTACTAAGGGGGGAATTAAAGGGGGGTGAGGGGGGGATTGTGAGATGATGGCTGCCATTGTCCCCTCAGGAAGATTAATGTTAATTGCCTTCCATGCCCTGCCTGAGTCGCTGCTTTTAAAAAGCCCTTTCAGTGAAGATATGTATAGGGCATCTTCGTTTCTTGGGTCAAAGGAGATATTCAATACTCTTCCGATATCTTCTGAGTCAGCAAGTCTTTCCCAAACTTTACCATTATCCCTGCTTTTGAACAGCCCCTTTTCAGAGCTTACATATATAATCCCCCTTTTTGTGGCAACAGAAAAGATATGGGAACCAATCTCCTTCTCAATATTTGTCCACTGAGCGCCATTGTCTGTGCTTTTATACAGGCCCTTTGTAGTGCCGAGAAAAACTGTATTCGGTTCAATATCAGAGACAGCAACGGAAAGCGCAGCCTCTATCATAAGCCTGCCATTTGAATCTCGGAATACCTCATCCCCTGAATTAATATTAAAGAGTCCGCCCCATTTACCGGCTGGGTCGGCAAAGGCAGGGGGATTGAGGAGCAGGTTTATTAAAACGATATAAAGGTAAAAAGGCGGCCATAATATTGGCCGCCTTTTATTTAAGTGTTTCATATATGATGCCACAAATTATTTATCTTCCTTTATCCTGTCATCAACCTTTGATGATATGGGTGAGTTCTTCTTGATATAATCAACGAGGGTCTCTACTGCAACCTTGCCTGTGTCCTTTTTGTCAACACCCTTTGGATGGTTCTGTATCTGGCCTGCTGCGCTGACTACCTTATAGGTCTTAGCAGGATCAAAGGGCTTTCCGTTTATCTTTAATATCCTGATCCTCTCACCCAGCGGCTTCTTTGTATTGTATCTAATCTCTATGCCAGAGAATCTTATCATGTCGCCGCCGAGCTGTAGATATGGATCCTCTGCGATAACATTATCAAACGACTGCTCAAGAGCCATCTTTATAGACTCACCATCAAGCTCAACAGAGAATATATGATCAAGCGTCGGCACCATGTTATAAACATCATCTACAGTTATATCTCCCGGCATAATGGTTGCGCCAAACCTCCATGCAGGCGAGAATGCCACATCTGCGTTTTCAATCTTTCTGTATGTATCTGTTATAAAATTATCCATAGTGCTCTGCCATGTCGCCCTTCTATACAGCATGGTCTTTGTTGAGCCGATGATCTCCTCCATCCACTTATATTTTGCATACTCCTCATCAATGATCTTCTGTATCTTTGGGTCAGGCTTGATCTCCTTTGCAATTATCCTGTATATCTGATGGTCATACTTTGCAATCTTTCCATCCTTAATATATACATCAAGCCTTCCAAGGTTTTTTCCATGAGACCCTGCCTGCGTTACAATGACTGTTTTGCCTTCAGGATTTTTTACCTCACTTGGCGGATCCATCACATCATGTGTATGCGCGCCGAGTATTACATCTATGCCGTTTACCCTTGATGCAAATTTCAGGTCAGCGCCCTTGCCCATGTGGGAGAGCAGTATAACAAGGTCTGCATTATGTTTCTCCCTTAGCTCCTTTGCGAAGTTTGCGGCCTCCTTTTCCCTCAGGCCAAAGCTCCAGCCCTCTGTTAATGACCGCTCCCCTGTCTTTGCTGTCCATTGATAGGCCATGCCCATTATGCCGAGCTTGTAGCCGCCTCTATCTATAACCACATAAGGCTTGAGCACGAGCTCGTCCATTTCAAGGTCAGAGAGA
Source organism: Nitrospirota bacterium (assembly GCA_016195585.1). Lineage (GTDB taxonomy): Bacteria > Nitrospirota > CAKKRA01 > 9FT-COMBO-42-15 > 9FT-COMBO-42-15 > JACPZJ01. The sequence goes on from JACPZJ010000040.1 coordinate 12,152, forward strand.
TTCAGGGCAAGCACAGGGAATTTGCTGTCAGCCACTCTCGCAAGGAAGACCTTTTTTGGAAATAAAAACTCCACATTGCCGGGCGCCATAGCATCGTATTTCATCTCATTCATGATCTTGACAACGGATTTTCCCTCTTCAAGAAGCGGCACGCCTGTGCCATGCCATGTATCGCCTGCATCAAAGAGGAAGGTGGTATCTGGCATTTCATTTCTGAGTTTATTTACCAGCGTAGCGATATGTGCAAAGCCCCCGATCTTCCCTTCTTTCTTAGCCAGTGATTCATAGTCCTCATCATAATAGTCCTTGTGATACAGAGGCTTTAAATAGCCGTGTGTATCATTCGTCCACAGGAGGCGAATCTTTTTGGCGCCAACAGCCTCATTTTTTTGTACAAGGAATATACTAAGTATGAGTGCGGTTATAAAAATGATTGCGAAGATAAGAAATGGTTTTATATTTCTCTTTTTGGCAGGTACCATATCATTCCCCCTTTCTTTTATATTTTAGGGGAATCTTAGCAGGGAATATATCTGATGTCAAGCCCCCATGTGCCTTATAATCTTGCCCTCAACCAGATATACCACCATCTCTGCAATATTTGTCGCATGGTCAGCGATCCGCTCAAGATATTTGGAGACATAGCTTACCCTTACTGCGCGGGTGATGGTATGGGAATCCTCAACCATGAAGGTTAGAAGCTCTCTGAATATCTGCACATTGAGGTTATCTACTTCATCGTCTCTGGCACAGACCTCCTGTGCGAGTTTTGAATCCCTGTTTACAAAGGCGTCAAGCGCGCCCTTTAGCATCTGCATAGAAATATCGGCCATTCTCGGGATGTCAATATAAGGCTTTAACTGAGGCTCAAGATTAAGCTCCATTGCCCTTTCGCATATATCCACTGCAAGGTCGCCGATTCTCTCCATGTCTGTAACGAGTTTCATTGCTGTGGTAATAAATCTCAGGTCGCTGCCGGCAGGCTGTCTTAATGCAATAAGCCTTATGCACTCCTCGTCTATCTCAACCTCAATTTTATTTACCTGAGCATCCTTTTCTATGACATCCTGTGCAAGTTTAGAATTCCTCTTTACCAGCGCCGTTATGGCATTCTGTACCTGATCCTCCACAAGGGCGCCGAGCTTCAATATCTTTTCTTTGAGATTTTTTAACTCCTCGTCAAATTTTCTTTCCATGTCTCCTCCAATTATAGCAATTGTCACTTCAAGATTTCAGATAATATTGGCTTATGTGATTATCCAAATCTCCCTGTTATATAATCCTCAGTATGTTTGTTAGTAGGATTTGTAAATATCTTGTCCGTAAGGTCATACTCTATAATCGCTCCAAGATAGAGAAAGGCGGTATAATCCGAGACCCTTGCCGCCTGCTGCATATTGTGTGTTACAATAACAACGGTATAATTCTTTTTCAATTTCATAATCAAGTCCTCTATCTTTGCCGTTGCAATCGGGTCTAAGGCTGAGCAAGGCTCGTCCATCAGAACTACCTCGGGTTCTACTGCTACTGCTCGGGCAATACACAGCCTCTGCTGCTGCCCTCCGGAAAGGGCAAGGGCAGAGCCATGCAGCCTATCCTTTGTCTCATCCCACAATGCAGCATCTTTGAGGGCCTTTTCAACCCTCTCGGCAATCTCAGTTTTCTTTTTTATGCCCCTGAGCTTGAGACCAAATGCAATATTTTCGAAAATGGACATTGGAAAAGGTGTTGGTTTCTGAAAGACCATGCCGATCCTGCTTCTCAATTCTATCAGATCAATATCCCTTTGAAGGATATTCTTTTCGTCCATCCATATCTCCCCTTCATAACGATTGTCTGGATAAAGGTCGTGCATCCTGTTAAGGCAGCGTAGAAATGTGGTTTTCCCGCAGCCTGAGGGGCCAATAAGGGCTGTAACAGCATTTTGGTACATAGACAATGAGATATCCTTCAATCCCTGCGCACCTCCTGAGTAGTAGAAGTTAAGCCCCTTTACCTCTATCTTAATGATATTTCCATTCATCTTTTGCTATATCTCCATTTTAATATAAGTCTGCCCAGTATAGTAAGCAGCAGAATAAATATTGTAATCATAAGTGATGCAGCCCATGCCTGGGCATGCCATGTATCATATGGTCCCATAGCATACTGAAATACTGTCACCGTAAGGGATGAAACAGGCCCGTTCATATTCACTGAAAAAAATGAATTATTAAATGATGTAAAAAGCAGCGGCGCCGTCTCACCTACTACACGGCCTATAGAAAGCAATATCCCTGTAAGAATACCTGCAGCCGCACCCCTGTAAACTATCTGGATAATTACCTTGTAATATGGGGCGCCAAGGGCAAAGGCTGCCTCCCTGAGTGTCAATGGTACTAGTGAAAGCATATCCTCTGTGGTTCTCAGAACAACTGGTATCATTATAATTGCAAGGGCAACTGCACCTGCCCATCCGCTAAAATGACCAAAAGGTTTGACTATTACGGCATAGATAAAAGCGCCAACAACTATTGAAGGAATACTTACCATGATATCAGAGAGTACGCTTATAGCCCTTGCAATCTTTCTTCCACGGGCATACTCAGCAAGAAATGTCCCCCCTAAAACACCTATTGGAACTCCTATTAAAGTTGCACAGGATGTTATAAGCAGGTGGCCCACAAAGGCATTTCTTAAGCCACCCCCTTCAATACCCGGTGGCACAGGGTCATTGACAAATAGGCTTATATTGAGCGCGCTTATTCCATGCCTAAGGACATCACCAAGGATAAAGATGAGCCAGAAAAGACCAAACATGGCGGCTAAGGTGCAAAGGGCAAGGGCTATAAAATTTTCCATCTTCCTTAAATTCTCTCGGCTCATCTTGAAAATTTCCTCTCAGCTCTTATAAGAAAAAACTTTGCTATTGATAAGGTAATAAAGCTCATTACAAATAATAGCAGCGCCAGATAAAAGAGCGATGAAAGATATATGTCTGTATCTGCCTCTGTGAACTCATTTGCAAGGGTCACAGTTATGGTTGCCGCCGCGTCAAGAAGTGATGTTGTTATCTGGTGGTTATTGCCAAGGACAAATGCCACAGCCATTGTTTCACCCAGTGCCCTGCCGAGGGAAAGAACAATGCCTCCAAAGACGCCAAGCTTGGAATATGGGAGCACCACGCTCTTTACCACCTCCCACTTCGTTGCACCCAGCGCATAGGCAGATTCTTTTACAACGGAAGGAGTAAGATTAAATGAATCCCTTGAGACGCTTGCTGTAAAAGGTATTATCATTATACCGAGTATTGTGCTTGCGGTTAAAATATCTATTCCAAGAGGTGTGCCGGCAAAGAGGATACTAATCAATGGAAGTTTTCCAATGGTGCTTTTAAGTGCAGGCTCTATATAATTACTCATAATTGGCGCAAGCGTAAATAGCCCCCACATCCCATAAATAATGCTCGGGATAGCCGCCAGCAGCTCTATGGCAATCCCAATTGGACCTTTTAAGAAATTTGGCGCTATTTCTGTTACAAATATTGCAATGCCAATCGCCACAGGTATGGCAATTAAAAGTGAAAGCATAGTTGTTATAGCTGTCCCATAGAGATTTGTAGCTGCCCCAAATAACCTTTTAACAGGATCCCAGTCTGTTGAAGCAATGAATTGCAAAACACCAAATTTCTTTATAGCAAGAGATGACTCTAAAAATAATACATAAAGTATCCCTGCAATCAATATGAGAACCGATAAGGATGCAACAGCAGTAATAAAGGAAAATATCATGTCAACAGGATTTTTCTTTAAACTAATTGCCAAATAGATATCTCCTTACTGTTAATCACAATCTCGATAATAACCCTTTGACCTTATTCTCTATAAGGTCACGCACAGCTCTAAACTCCACCAATGGCATTCCTTTGGGATCAGGGATATTCCAATCTTCATGACGCTTAGCCCTGACAAGAGGACATTCATCACCGCATCCCATTGTTACTACAATATCATATTCAATATCTGAAATCTCAGCAAGCGATTTGGAATTATGCCTCTTCAGGTCATAGCCAATCTCATGCATAACATCAATTGCCTTCTGGTTAATAATACCTGCTGGTTTTGAACCAGCGCTGTAAGCCTCTAAACTGCCTGCACCATAAATTCTGGCAAATGCCTCTGCCATTTGACTCCGGCATGAATTTTCAATGCACACAAACAAAATCCGTTTAGAGTGTGATTCAGTTTTTTTCATAATCAGCACGGTTCCTTATATACTGAACAGCACCCCTTCTCCTGCACACATTTGCACCCAATGATAGCCAAATAGGCGCCAAGAATAGGAGCGGTTAAATAAATCCATAGGCTATTGAGCTGCCCTGTAACAATGGCAGGTCCTAATGAACGGGCAGGATTCATGGAAGCGCCGGAAATCGGACCTGCGAAGAGTGCTTCAAATGCTATGACAGATCCTATGGCCGTACCTGCCATTAGCCCTTTTTCTTTTGCGCCAGTGGACACATTGAGGATCACAAACATAAGGAAAAATGTTAAGATGGCCTCAAGGACAAAAGATTGCAAAGCCGTGCCAGCAGGGAATGTAGCGCCCAGAGTCGGTTGTTCAATAAAAAGCAGATGAAGGGATAGACTTGCCAACAAAGCGCCTAAGCTTTGGCAGAAAATATAAGGCAATACGCTGCGGCCCGGAAAACGGCGGGCAATCCAGAAGCCAAATGTTACAGCAGGGTTGAAATGGGCGCCTGAAATATCGCCAAGGGCATAGATCATTGCCATCACAACTAACCCAAAGGTTAAAGCTATTCCAACATGGGAGATGGCGCCGCCTGTCACATCATTTACAGTAATAGCGCCGGTGCCGGCAAAAACAAGGGCAAATGTCCCGAATAGTTCTGCTGCATATTTTTTCATTTTTAGGGCTTTGCTTTCGTAATATTTATGGTTTACAGTTTACACAATTTCAAAATATAACTTGGAGTAATTATTAATATTATTTTTTTATTATTACAATCATGTTACGGCAATATTAAATTTATGTTACATTTAATAAACTGCATATGAATCCTCAATTTATACACAGGATTAATAGATACCTTTTTCCTTTAAGTAGCTTCTAACTTTGTTTTTAAGAGGCTCTGGAAGCGGAACATAGATTAACTTCTCTGCCACGTCATCCCCATTTTGGAATGCCCAGTCGTAGAATTTAAAAACATTGATATTTGAATCCTTCTTATCCTTTGCGAGAAGTATGAATGTAGCACCTGCAATAGGCCATGCCTTCTTGCCAGGGGCATTGGTAAGCCAGAGATAGAAATCTTTCTTTGGATCAAAATCACCGGAAGCAGCCGCATCCTTAAAGCTTTCAAAATTAGGCTCCACAAAATTACCTGCAGGGTTTTTTAAGAGTGTATATGTGAGGTTATTCTGCTTTGCATAGGCAAACTCCACATAGCCAATGGAATATTTTACCCTTGCTACATAGTTTGCCACTCCTTCATTACCCTTTCCCCCGATACCAACTGGCCATTTCACAGATGTTCCTCCGCCAACATTAGATTTCCAAGCAGGGCATGCACCACTAAGATAATCGGTGAATATAGCCGTTGTGCCAGAGCCATCGGACCTGTGGACAACAGTTATTTCTTCATGTGAAAGCTTTAAATCTGGATTCAGCCCCTTTATCATCTTATCGTCCCAATATTTTATTTCACCGAGGTACATCTTGCAAACAGCATCAGAATCAAGCTTCAACTCACCTGCTTTTATTCCTGCTATGTTCACTACAGGAACCACCCCTCCAATTACAGCAGGGAATTGCAAAAGATTATCTTTATTCAAATCCTCTGGTTTAAGGGGGGCATCGGATGCGCCAAAATCAACAGTCCTATTTACAATCTGTCTTATCCCGCCTCCCGAACCAATAGACTGATAATTGAGTTTTACACCGATAATCTTATTGTATTCAAATGCCCATGCAGAATAAACAGGGTAGGGGAATGTTGCCCCTGCGCCATTTATCATGGTTTCGGCAAAAGAACTTCTGTATGCCAACAGGCTTATTAAAAAAACGATAAATATAGATATTACCTTTTTCATTTATTTTCTCCTTTATTATATGATGTTACAATTAGTTTGAATTTGTGTTAACGCAATGTTAACTCTGTGTTAAATCTTACTTACTGCTAATTCCTCACTCTTTATATCACCCCCTTTTCTAAGAAAGCCATTTGTATTATCTAAAAATGAACACTGCTCCACCTATTTTCTTTAATTTTGGACATTTCATGATCTCTCCTTGTTTAAAATTCAATATAGTATAGATGCCTTGTGTTTAATAAAAATGAACATGGTGTTAAATCTTTGTTAAATATTCTTCTATCAAAGAGAAAAAGCATCATCTCTCTTCCTTGCAGGATGGAGAAAATTTTATAGTCATTATCCTCAGAGCGCTGAGTGTGCCTATTAAAATAAGTATTGCCCAGAGCTTTCCATATTCCATCTCATTAAACCAGAGTGTCATAACCTCAGTAAGCATGACAACAAGGATTGTATCAATAATAAATGTTACCTTGATTCGTCCCTCTGTAAAGTATGCAAGGGTTGTCCTGAATATCTCCACTACAGCCAATAATATAAGGACATCAAGGATTACCTTTCTTAATGCAATATCAAGGTTGGATGAAAACAACAAAGAAAGGTCAATTGCTGTCTTTACCACGCCGCCAAAAAGTGCAAGTAGGATTGTAGCAATCAGAAGGCTTAAAACAATCTTTACCCCTTTTACAAACAGGCTTGTTATTTCAATCTCAGGATGCCAATGCGTTGTTGACAAGAATTTCATTTGTTAGACCTCCAGGAATTTATATGCGTCATTATTAACATTAATAATATATTTTGGGATAGACTGGTCATCTTCAATCTTTGATATCAATGTATCCATAATTACATCAAGGCCGTCCTCAAGGAGAAAGATATCCTTTTTCCAAAGGTATGTAAGGAGCTGGTCAGCGGATACAACCTTGCCCTTATTTACAGCAAGAAACCTTAACAGAAAGAATTCCACAGGAGAGAGTTTTACCTCCTCACTGTTAACAATAACCTTTTTTTCAGATAAATCAATAACAAGCTATCTTTCATTAATAAAACGTCTTCCTATACCTTTTGCAATTTTTAATAA
>JACPZJ010000226.1 GCA_016195585.1 Nitrospirota bacterium
AAATAATACCTCGTCCATGCGGTGATAAAAGTCAATTAATGAAGAAGTTTCCAGGCTTTCTTGAAGAGTTTCGTTATGCAAAGGGAGGTGCACCTGTTGATAAGGCGCTTGTAATTCGTGATGCTGATAACAAAGCCCCCAATGAATTATCGGAAAAGATGAATAGCAAAATTGCAGGCCGAACCTATCCTTTTGAAGTAAAATTTATAATCATTGTTCAGGAGCTTGAAACATGGCTTCTTGCAGATGAGGCCGCGATTTCTAAGGTTACACAAAGAACGGTATCCAGAGTTAATGAAGACCTTGAATCAATTAATCATCCCAAAGAGAGGCTTTTTGATATACTTTCCGAAGCAGGAGTAACTTATACCTCTGAAGTTGCAAAAAGGATTGCCATAGGGTCAGATATTTCCAAAATAGAATATCGTTGTCCAAAGTTTAAGGAATTTAAACAAGCCGTTATTGATTGCTAACTCTTTAAGCCACAGCCCATATCTCCTTTTTAATTCTTGCTTTCAATTAAAATGCCCTGTAAAATCTATTATTATCCTGTACATCCGATACTATTGATAATGATAAAGAGTCAGAGACAATGGAGATATAAATGCTTGACGAAAAACTGGTGCATGATTTAATAGTTGATTATATGAAAGAAAAATTTGCAAGGGAGTATAAGGAGATAACCATCAATTCCTCTGGCAGCCCTGACCTTGTGCTTGCCAATTACGGCCTTACACTTGCTGTTGTTGAGGTAGAGACAGAGAACAGCATAACAATAGAGAAGACAGAGAAATGGAAGGCAGTGGCAGAGAAGAACAAATTATTTCTGATGATTCCTAAAAATGCAAAGGTAAAGGCAACTGAGCTTTTGTGGCAGAAGGGGATAGGAGATAAAGTGGCTGTCGGGACTTATGAAATAGTAATAAACATGCCGTAGGGTTTTAAGACCTTTTGCTCCACAGACAGCTCTTTACTACGAGGATGCTGATATTGTATGTGTCCACGACACGCTTGTAATGGCTTTTTGTCTCTGTTCTTTCATTATATAAAGCCTTTATTGGCACAGAGGTTATCTTAAATCCCTTCTTACTCGCCTTGATTAAGATCTCTGTCTCTGCCTGGAATCTCGGGAACTGGATATTGATACCCTTTAACATATTTACATCATAAAGCCTGTACCCTGATTGCGTATCTGCAATATACTGCCTCGCTGCAACGGATATTAATATCACACCCACGATATTGCACCTGTATCTATATGCAGGCATGCAGCTCTTATCATGCATCCTTGAGCCGATAATTATCTGGTGACTTCCTTCTTTATACCTTTCAATAAACTTTGGCATCTCATCCGGGGAGTGCTGGCCGTCTGCATCAATGGTAATTACTGCATCATAACCTTTTTCAATAGCATATCTGAAACCTGCCTTTAGGGCATCACCCTTCCCAAGATTTTCTTTTTGTTTTATGAGAGCTGCCCCTGCCTTCTCTGCCTCTGCTGATGTGCCATCTGATGAACCATCATCAACAACAACTACATCCTGCAAATATTTTTTAGCGCCGCGGACAACATCGCCTACAGTCTCTTCTGCATTGTATGCAGGTATAACAACACACAGCCTCATCAATAATTCAATTCCTTTCCTTTAAGTATCTGCGCATGTCCTTGTGATAAAGGAGGGTAAAGAGGGAGAGTATCCTGCCAATGGTCGGAAGGGGGTCTTTTATAGATATTATATCATCCCTTGTCTTTTTATCAAAGAAATTAAAGAAGCCCGGCCTCATCTTAAATCTTTCAGGGTTTGAGAAGAAGTGCATTATGTCGCCCGGCAGGAGATAACGGGATCGCAAACCAGTTTTATATGTTGTTACAGGCTTAAAGGCTTCTCCCATTGCCATCTTGTAAAGAAGATATGGAAAATCTACACCAGCATACACAGACAGCGAAAGCGATCCCCAGAAACGCGGGTTAATCTCCATCAGCTTTGGCCTGTTATCACGAGGGTCAATCTTGAATTCCACCATTGCAACGCCATACCATTTAAGCGCCTTGAGCAATTTTATTCCCAGCTCCTGAACCTCGTCATTCACAACAGATTCTCGCAATGTGCTCGGCCCGCCTGTAATTGGATACTCCCTGAGTCTTTTATGAACAAAGACGGCCTTTGGCTCTATATTCCTATCAAACAGGGCAGAGACGCCAAAGGCATCGCCGCCCTGAGGGATATATTCTTGTATAAGCGGTAAGGGATATTTTTCATGCACCTCTTTATATGCTGTAATAAGCTCCTTCATATTATTTACATATCTTATGCCATAAGAGCCTGAACTCACCCTTGGCTTTATTACCACAGGAAAGGTTATGCCTGCTGTTTTATCTTCTAATTCAGCAATATCATCTATAAAAACTGTCTCTGGCACAGGGATGCCTATATCTATTGCAGCTTTTAATACCTCTTTCTTATCCGATGCCTTAAGGATAGTATTATAATCAGGAAATGGAAAGCGCGTAAGCTTATCAAATCTCACAATATTTTTTGCAATAAGATGGAGTGTTGACTCCTCTGGTATTATCAATACATCATATCTTTCTTTCTTAAGCTCATCTTCAAGAAAATTCAGAAACTCCTCCGGCCTTGTTTTTGGAGAGGGATATATCACGCGCCTCCTTGCATATCTTGAAAAGAGTGCGGTCGCAAGCCTTGTTGACTCGCCGACAGCAACATCAATCCCCTTTTCTCCCAGAGACCTTACAACTGACAGGGTCTTGTGCCAATATCCATCTGTTACAAAAACCTTTGCCATCTTATTTACCCGCCCTAACCGCCTCCGTTGCAATATAATCCTCGCCTATTGTGTTTTTTATGATCTCAAGCCTCGCACGAAGCATCTCATATTCTGTTAACAGCTTCTTCAGCAGACCTGCCTTCTCCTCAATACCTTTTATCCGCTCTATCTCTTTTTCTATCCTCTCCATCTCCTCATATATCGGAGATGGATATATGGTGAGCATCTTCTCCATCTTCTTTTCATAAAGGAGTGTATTATTATAACCCCAGAGCGGTATAAAATAAAGCTCAGCAATCATGGTAGATGACAAATCACCCTGCCTCACCTTTTTTATCTTAAATCTTAATATTGCAGAATCCCTTGTCCTGCCCACATCCTCATGCGAGACGCCCCAGACATAATACCTGCTCTGGTTTGATACCAGATTGCCCAGCGAATATATTACAGGCACAACTGCGCCGTCATTTTTAACAACAAGGCTTACTGGCTGCAGCACATGCGGATGGGAGCCGATTATAATATCTGCGCCTGCCTCTGCAAGCCTTTGCCTCGCTTATGATATTGATATCCCTGTCAGGATCAAATTTTCTTACATATAGAGAATCCTTTGCATCCTCTGGAAAGATATTAAGGAGTGTTGTAAGGCCGATTATGCCGACCTTGATATTATTCTTTTCTATTATAAACGGGAGCGGTATGTCATTTTCATATAACCCCACATGATTGATTGAGCGCTGCTTAAGATGATCAATGGTCTCCAGCAGCCCTTTATATCCCTGATCATATATGTGATTATTAGCAATATTAAAGACATTTATTCCAGCGCCCTTAGTTGCCGCTGCCATTGCAGCAGGCGCATTAAATACAAAGGACATCCCGTCATTGCCGCTGTTGGGCGCAATGGGAGATTCAAAATTTGCAATAGCAATATCAGCATTTAGATAATTTTTAATCTTCTGGAAGATAAAATCATAGCCGTTATTATTTAGCGAACCGTCCCCTGCTGTCTCATTATGTATTGAGGCTGACTTCTTAACATATCCATGAGGTATGATATCACCCACAGCAGCAATGGAAACCTCGCCGGAATAAGTAAATTCGGCTCTGGGCGTAGGTTTATCAGGCTTTAGGTCAGCCTTTAGCGCAGGGGCGCAGGAAAAAAGGCCAAAAGACAGAATGAGGAGGAAGATTTTAATATGAGAATTAAAAAACCTATGTATTGCAAGCACCCTTAAAACTACCTCCTTTATAAACAGGCATACGATTGCCTCACAGCCATTTTATAAAGGAATTATAAGGAATGGCGCTGGATAATGCAAATAGAAAAACTATTAAAGTCCAATCTACTGTATAAATGTTAAGGGCTCTTTGTAGGGATGACAGGTGACGCATTCCTTTTTTGCCACTGCCTCTGTTACCCGCCAGCCGTGCGGCTTGTGGCACTGCATGCAGTTCATGCCTATCATCTGTACATGAAGCTTATGTTTGCCCACATTCACAATCTGTCTGTGGCAGGCAAGGCAATCCTCTGTATTAGGCTTGACCTTTGCCTTTGTATGAGGTTTATGGCACTGGAAGCAGTCAAAGCGCATTGCGCCATCCTTGGGAAAACCAGCCTTTGCTGATGCCTTATGGCACTCAAGGCATTTAGCCCTCGTTGGCTTGAGGTCTCTGGTGCCCCCTGCTTTTACATCTGCCTTATAGATGTGGCAGTCAAGACATGCAAGGTCCTCCATGCCGAAACCATGAACAACCTTTTCCTTATGGCACTCAAGGCAGAATCTCTCGCCGGGCATGAATTTATGCACCTCCCTTGAATGGCATCTTGTGCACTGTATCTGCTCAATAAAGACATGCTTGGCATGGCCGTATGACCTGTTTATCTTTTTTATCTTTGGATCGCCCTCCCAGTGGCATTCAATGCAGGTAGTATATGGGACAATGACCTTTCCGTGCCTCGGTGGAACGGATGTGGGCCTCTTAAAGACAGCCATTAATAACAGCCTGTTCTGCTCCATTATGCTTGCCCTGTGGCACTCATGGCAGGTTACCTCCTTGTGCGCAGAGACAGACCAACTATCATAAGCAGACTGCATAAGATGGCACATGACGCAGGCCTTTGGGTTGTTCTGTGTAAAATCGTAGAAGTAAAATGCGCCGACTGATGATCCGATTGCTATAATAGCAATTAGAACAAGGATGGCGATCTTTGCGCGGAGAGGTATCTCTTTCCACCATTCAAATCTCTTTTTCATATGCCACCTCCCTGATCCCTTACACCTTAAACCAACTCTCAGGCTTTAGAAATGTCTTTCTGTATAACAGAATCACCCCTGCTGCTGCGAAGCAGAAGATCATAACACCTATGGCAATCCTCTTTCTCTTTGCAATCTCTTTTTCAATTATTTTTAATGACGCATCCACCTCTTTAAGCTCCTTGTCTGTTGCAGCCTTCATGGCATTGATCTTCTCCACGCTTAGCACATGGGTCGTCTGATGTATGGCATTCCTCGCTGCAAAGAGCTTTTCCTCAAGCCTCCTTGTATCTATGCTGCTCCCCTTTGCATCTTTAATCTGAGCTGCAAGCCTTGCAATCTCTGCCTCTGAGCCTGCCAGCGCCTGCTTTATCTTCTGCGGCTTTTCATAAGTATGGCATCTTGTGCAGCTCTTTTCATTTATCAGGTCTAATGACGCCTTTTTTACATCATGGCTGTTATGGCAGGTGGTGCAGTTCGGTGCGCCTGTCTTGGCGGCAATCATTCCATGGGCGCTCTTTAAATAATTTTCCTTTACACCAACATGGCATTTGCCGCAGAAATTCGGTATCTCTGTAATCTTTGGCTTGCCAAGGAATCCTGACTCCTTTATCATGGCCCTCGCAGGATCAGTCGGGTCGCCGCCATGACAGCCGTCGCAGTTATTCCCCATCTCCTTATGTATGCTCTCATTCCATAATTTTACAGGCTCTGCAAATTTGCCGCCGAGCTGGCTGTGGCACTTAACGCAGACGCTCTCTTTCTTTTCCCCTGCCTGTTGGGCTAAAGCTATTCCTATAATCCCCCCTCGCTCCACCTTTAACCACTCTTTTATTCCCCCCTTAGTAAGGGGGGATACAGGGAGGTTAGGGATTATTGAAGATACTACCAATAATAAGACAAATATCTTCTTCCTCATGAATACATGCCCCAGATTGTAAGCGCCATATATGCAAGCACGGATATCGCTGCAATAATAGCGAATAATGGCCTCTTTCTGAAATTCCTTTCTGCGCCTGTGTCCCAGAATGGAAGAAGGATTATTGCAAGGATTGCAATTGCCTGAACAGTTAGGCCGAGCGCCTTGCTTGGGACAAGCCTTAATATCTGATATGCTGCAAGAAAATACCACTCAGGCTTTATATGCTCAGGCGTAACAAATGGGTTTGCAGGCTCCATCGCTTCAAAGGGATATAATATCGCAAGCGGTATTAGTATGCCGAGAAAGATGTATGCGGCAGCAGCCTCCTTTAATATGTGGACTGGTATAAATGGGACTGCGCCCTTTTCGTATTTTTCTTTCTTCTTCTTAGCCATCCTTCACCTCTCACAAAGGCCTGCTGATTCCAACCATCCGTATCATTATAAAGTGCAGGCCAAGGAATCCAACCAGTGTTAATGGAAGAACCACAACATGGACCGCATAAAACCTTGTAAGTGTAATGCCTGTTATCTGCGCCCCGCCCCTGATAAGATGCACAAGCCACTCGCCGACAATTGGCGTTGCTCCAGGCATCTCTGTGCCGATAGTTGCGCCCCAGTATGAAAGCTGCGTCCAGGGCAGAAGATAGCCTGTAAAGCTCATTGCCATTGTGATCAAAAGCAGGAAGGCGCCGGACACCCACTGAAGCTCCCTCGGCTTTTTGTATGCGCCATGATAAAGCACCCTTAGCATGTGAAACATCACAAGC
>JACPZJ010000227.1 GCA_016195585.1 Nitrospirota bacterium
TATGTGTCCTGCTATGATGAGATGGCCTGTGGATGAGACTGGTATGAATTCGGTTAGACCCTCAACAATGCCCAGAATAAAGGCATAAAATAGTTCAGTCATGCGCGAATCCTGAGTTACGATTAATATGCATATAGTTTGCCGTATGGACGGGAGCTTTTTGGATAGAGCTTAACAAACTTCTCCGACATTATCTCATTATAATTAAACCCAAGGTCATTGCAATATTCCTTAATCAAGGCAGACAGATTTTTTTTATCCTCATCATTCAGCTCAGAAATACCAACCTCTGCGCCGCACTGATAGGGGTCAACCTCGCCCCTTATATACATTACGCCGCCGTGCATGCCTGTGCCAAGATAATCACCGGCAATCGGCGTGTCCTTCTTTCTATTAATGCCGAGGAGGATGAGAACCCCGCCTGCCATATATTCGCCAAAGAAATTTCCTGCTGTGCCGCCGATAATCATAACAGGCGCCTTATCCATATAACCCTTCATGTGTATGCCGACCCTGAACCCGGCATCGCCTTTTACAAAGAGCTTGCCCCCGCGCATGCCGTAGCCAAGCACATCGCCTGCATGGCCATGTACAACAACCTTCCCTTCATTCATTGTATTGGAGACGTCATCCTGTGCATTGCTATGAACAATCAGGGTGGGGCCGTCCATAAACGCAGCCATATCATTGCCTGGCACGCCATGTATATCTATCTTTACATCGCTGCCCTGAAGGCCGTCGCCAATATACCTCTGGCCATTGACATTTATCAAATCAAACTCCTTCTCACCAGAGGCAACAGCATCCCTGATTATCTTATTTAAGTTTCTATAATATACGCCTCTTGCATCAATCTTCATCATGCTGCTACATCCTTATCAAGATTTACAATAACCGCCTCTCCTGCCTTTGGCGCCCATACCTTCTCAGGGCTTGGACATATCTCAATAATAGCGGACTCCTCGCTTGACATGTATACCATATCGTCTTTTGATGCAACAACAAGCGGCCTTAACTTAATCCTGTCATTCATGCCAACCATACCCCTTGTATAACCAAATACAAAGGCAAATGGGCCGTTCAATAATGCGCTGCCATAAACCATGCGGAGGGCAGTAACCATCTGCTTCTCATCCTCAGGCATCCTTGCAATAGACTTCCAGAATGGAGAGGCTAATGCAACGCATGCAATCTCAGGTTTTAACCCATGCCTTCTTATCAGCAAATCCAGCATGTATGCGACTACCTCTGTATCTGTCAAAAGCGTAAGCTTGTACCCGAACATCTCAAGGTATCTTTTGTTTATGCCATAAGATGTGATCTCGCCATTGTGGACAATTGACCAGTCAAGGAGCGTGAATGGGTGCGCGCCGCCCCACCAGCCGGGCGTATTTGTTGGAAAGCGGTTGTGCGCTGTCCAGATATAGCCTTCATAATTTTCTATCATAAAGAAGTCTGCTATCTCCTCTGGAAAGCCAACACCTTTGAATGCACCCATATTTTTTCCGCTTGAAAAAATATAAGCGCCATGAATATCGCTGTTGATATGCATTACAGAATTGACAATAATATCATCATCGCTGATATTTGCCACGCTGCTGCCTTTTTTACTGTCTTTAACCTTTACAAAATATCTCCAGAGTATTGGCGAGGTTGGAATTGCCTTTGACTTTTTTGTTGGGATTTCTTCTGCCAAGTCAACTGTAAGGTTTTCATCAAGGTATGCCTCTGCTGTCTTTTTTGCCTCCATGTTGTCATACATCAGATGAAAGGCATAGTGGTCTTTGTATTTCGGATATATGCCGTATGCAGCAAAACCGCCGCCCAAGCCATTGCCCCTGTCGTGCTGGCATGCAATAGAGCACCTGATTACAGAGCCGCTTATCTTTCTGCCCTTTGTGCTTATAATGCCTGTCAGGCCGCAGCCTGCAATATCCTTTTGAAAATCATAATTGTTGTTCATTGCCAATCCCTTTTCCTTTGCTAAAATGGGGATATAACTATATAAAATTTTGATTTTTCTGTCAATATTTTTCTGCATCAGTCAAAATAGTGAAGAAATAGGCCTTGATATAATAGGCAGGGTTGCCTATTATAGGGCATTAATGAAGATAAAGCGTGTCCTTACAATTGCCGGCTCTGACCCTACAGCAGGCGCAGGTCTTCAGGCAGACCTGAGGGTATTCGCCTCTCTCAATATATACGGCATGGCTGTGCCAACTGCAATTACAATTCAAAATACAAAGGGTGTTAAAGGAATAATCCCCCTCCCTGCTGGCGCTGTGAGAAACCAACTGAAGACACTGTTTGATGATGTAAAAATTGATGCTGTAAAGACAGGGATGCTCTTGACAAAAGAGAATGTTCTTGCAGTGGAAGAGGCGATCAAAAGGCATAGAATAAAGAAATTCATCATTGACCCAATTATAAGGTCAGGCACAGGGGTAAAACTTTTGAAAGATGACGCTGTCTCTGCATTAAAGAAGAGGCTTTTCCCATTGGCAATGATTATTACGCCTAATATTAATGAGGCAGAGATGCTAACAGGAATAAAGATTAAGGATGAAAAGGATGTCAGACTTGCAGCCAAGGCCATTTATAAAATGGGTCCAAAATATGTTTTAATCAAAGGTGGGCATTTAAAGGGAGAGGCGAATGATTTTCTTTTTGATGGTAAAAAGCTCATAGTCTTTAAAGGCAAGAGGGCAGAGGGCATTAAACTTCATGGCGCGGGCTGTGTCTTCTCAGCAGCAATAACAGCTTATCTATCAAAGGGGCTGTTAGTGGCAGAGGCGGTTGGAGAGGCAAAGAGGTTTATTAATAAGGCAATCAAAAGGGCAGTGGCGATTGGAAGAGGGAGGAAGGTGTTATATAAAATGCCATAAATCTTATTGAATTGACATGGATTAGAAAATCTCCCCTTGCCCCTCTTTGCCAAAGAGGGGTAACACACCCCTTAATCCCCTCTTGATAGAGGGGAAAGCTCCCCCTTTGGAAAAGAGAGGTTAGGAGAGATTTTACAGATATGCTGTTATAAAACAACAATTGAAATACAAATCCTCTTTTGATATACTTCACTGTGTATAAAAATCCCTTAAAAAAATAACAGGAATAAAAGGAGACAGAGACATGCAAATTCCATTGGAAATCAGATTCCGCAATATGAGCCCGTCTGAGGCATTGAAAACAAATATCAGCGAGAAGGCGGATAAATTAGAGCAGCTTTTTGACCGCATTATAGCATGCCGTGTTATGGTAGAGGCAGGACATAAGCACCACAAGAAAGGCAATCTGTTTCATGTTCGGATTGATTTGACTATACCCGGCCATGAGATAGTTGTAAACAAAGAGCCTTCACAGCATCATTCCAATACAGACGTTTATGTGGCTGTCCGCGATGCCTTTGACAATATGCAGCAGCAATTGGAGCATTATATTGAACGGAAACGCGGTGATGTCAAGAGGCATGAAACACCTTCGCACGGCCGTATCTTAGAATTGAACCCTGATGAGGGATTTGGAAGGATAGAAACCCCTGACGGCCGCACTATCTATTTTCATAGAAACAGTTTAATTAATACTGACTTTGACAAGCTCAAAATCGGGACTGAGGTGAGATTTGATGAGGAGCAGGGCAACTTAGGCCCTCAGGCAAGCACAGTTAAAATAGTTGGCAAACATCACCTTATAGGATAGATTATGCAGGATGATTTTGTGTAATTTAATGGCAAAGCTATCAATATCTTATAAAGCGTGTTCAGTGGCAGGCCAACAATATTAAAATAATCTCCTTCAATCTTCTTTACAAATACAGCCGCCCTGCCCTGGATGCCATAACCGCCTGCCTTGTCAAGCGGCTCGCCGCTTCTTACATAATCGGCAATCTCCTCATCAGTCAATCTTTTAAACCAGACCTTTGTCTCCACGACCTTTGTTATCTTTTTCTTTGTAAAGGTATCGCAAACCGCAACACCTGTCATTACAGTATGGCATTTTCCGGAAAGCCTTTTAAGCATGGCTGTTGCACTCTCAGGGGATTCAGGTTTTCCCAGCCTCTTTTTGTTTATTACAACAATAGTATCAGCAGCAATGATTACTGTAGGGGCGAACGGCCGTTCGCCCCTACAAGTTTCTGCAGCGCTTTCGGCCTTTGATAGAGCAACCCTTTTAACATACTCCCTCAGGGATTCACTTTTATTTTTACCCTCATCCACTGCTGATGGTCTTACCTCAAACTTCAGCCCAATTTGCCTTAACAGCTCCGCCCTCCTCGGCGATGCAGAGGCAAGGATTATTTCTTTATTTCTGATAAAGGGATGCTCCATTACTTTGCCGCCATCTCCATATAAAAGAGGGCAAGGTAACCTATAAGTAGGAGAAACCATCCTCCAATAATAATAAACTCAAGGGTGGTCCCGATGGATATGGTAAAATTTTCAGATGCTATAGTATAAACATCCTCAAGTGTATCTATCTTTTCATTCACATTTTTTCTCCAGTCATCAAGATGGAACTTTTTTGAGAGAAGATTATAAAGCCTTGCAGAATACCAGTCTCCGATCAGTTTTATGTTGTGCTCAATGGCCTCTGATTCCAGAATAGTCTGTGTCCGTATCTGCACGATCTCCTTTATGGTAATCCTTACCTCCCTTGACCTGAAAAATAATTTTTGCTCCCTCTTTTTTAGCAACTCAACGCTTTTTTCAAGCCTCTCATCAAGGTGGTAGTCAAGGATCCTTAATTTTAAAAGCTGGAGATTGGCAATCTCAAATAGCTCTATATTGCTGTCAAAATCCCCCTGCGGCTCAAAAACAAAGGCGCCATCCCAGTCAACGAGTGTCATATCGTCCTTTGCATATTTATGGCCTGTATAAAGCGTTGACCTTATCTCATCCTCATCAAGGGAAATGCGCTCATTTTTTAACAGGGCTGCGATCTTTTCGCCATGAAGCGAGAGGAATACCTCGGGGTCGCCGCTGTAATTTGATACACAATAGACAATATAGTCCTCATCAAAATCAGTCCTGCACTGATATTCAGCGAGTACCTTCCGGCATTCACCAATCAGCTCTGCCTTAAAGTCCAAAATAAAATCGGCAAGGAGATCCTCCATCTCGCATGACGCCTCTGCAATCACTACATCAGGGAGATATGCCCTTACAGTAAAAAGAACTTCCTTGCCCGCAACATTCCTCTTTTCTTCCCTTATTATCCTCTGTTTTGGAGTGACATCAGGATAACTTGGAGAGCTCTTAAGAGTCTTGATCTCTGCGGCTACTGAGTCGGCCTCCAGATTAAGCGCTGTCACACCGATAAGGAATGTAACAATCCTGCCTTCTAATATGGTTTTTTTTGATATGCGCATATTACTACCAGTTAATAAAAAGTTCAGAAAGCAGTCTTACGCCAATGCCTGTTGCACCCTTTGGCTTGTATGGCCTCCCCTTCTCCTCCCACGCTGTTCCTGCAATATCAAGGTGCGCCCACGGGGTCTTTTCAATAAACCTGCTTAAAAAGAAGCCGCCGGTTATAGTCCCTGCCGGCCTGCCGCCGACATTTTTCATATCAGCAATATCGCTCTTAATCAACTCTCCGTATTCCAATATCATCCGTCCCTCTGCATCTGTGGAGATTATTTCTACGGTCTTTCCATCATGCATCCTTACAATATCTCCCGGCTTCTGGGCAGCACCCGAAGGTAGGTTCTCTGCTGCTGGGATGAGGCCGATGATTCGCAGAGGAATCTTTAGCCTTGCAGCCGCCTGCATAGCGCCCATCACAGCAGCGCCGCCTGACATATCATATTTCATCTTTTCCATATTCTCACTGGGCTTAATTGATATGCCGCCGCTGTCAAAGGTAATTGCCTTGCCAATAATAACGATAGTATCAAGGTTCTTTGCATTTTTATTATGTCCGAGTATAATAAACCTCGGAGGCTCCTTGCTCCCCCTTGCAACACCGAGGAGTCCGCCCATCTTTAATCTTTTTATGGCAGCCTCATTGAGAATTTCACAGGAGAGGCCGAATCTCCCTGCCATCCTCCTTGCCTCATCAGAGAGCATAATCGGGGTTTTGTCATTTGACGGCCTGTTCACAAGGTCTCGCGTAAAATTCGCTGCCTCTGCGAGCACCCTCCCAAGTTCAACACCCTTTTTAACCTCCCTTGCCTCCCTTTCATCCCTCGCAGCAATAACCACTTCATCTATCCTCTTTTCCTCTTTCTTCTCTGTCTTATACTCCTCAAACTGATAGAGGCCGAGGATAAGCCCCTCTGCTATCGCCTGACCCTTCCGCTTATTATCCTCCTTCAGGGCATCACTGCCCGGCACCTGCATTGCAAAGGTCTTTATGCCCCTGCTCCTCATCTCCTGTCCTGCCTTTGCAGAGGCCTGCCGCATCTTATCAAGGGTATACTTCTCTTTTTCGCCAAGCCCCAATAGCAAAATCCTTTCAGGATAAATCTCAGGTGAGGGCAGGAGAAAGAGGCTCTCTCCAGCCTTTCCCTTGAAATTACCCTTTTTAACCAGATCAGCAATCAATCCCCTTGCGGCCTTATCAAAATCTTTATATCCGCCCATCCCTTCTTTTTCAAAAAGTGAAATTACCATCGCCTCTGCCTTTATTTTTTTTATATCCATAGTTGCTACCAATACCTTCATCAATGCCTCTCCTTTCTGTTATAGCAGCCCAATTATACAATAAACCCCATAAATTTTCTACACTTATAGTCCTTTATCAGAAGCGGCTAAAAAAAACTTGACACAGACAGGGCATGTCGCTTATTATATTAAGTTACTTAAAGAAAGGAGTATTGAGATGTCCATAACATACAGACAGCCCAGCAATCTAAGGAGAAAGAGGACTCATGGCTTCTTAAAGAGGATGGCCACAAAGGACGGCCAGAAGGTTCTTAATAGGAGAAGGGCAAAGGGAAGAAAAAAATTGACCGTTTAAGACGTTAGAGTGTGATGCGGTGGCCCTGACTATCCCAAAAAACGAATGGATAAAAAAGACCTATGAGTACAGAAGGGTCTATGAAAAGGGAAGACGATATCACGGGGATTACATAATCCTCTTCGCCCTAAATAATAGCCTGAATTACAGCCGCATGGGGATAAGTGTTGGAAAAAAGATTGGCGGGAGCGTTAAAAGAAACAGGATTAAGCGCCTTATAAGGGAGATTGTAAGGCATATGTGGGCAGATGTTGTTAAAGAGAAGGATATAGTAATTGTTGCGAAGAAAGAGGCAGCAGGGATTGAGCTAAAGACCCTTTGGGCGGATACAGAAAGGGTATTTAAGAAGGCAGGGCTTTTAAGATTATGAAATGGGTTGTAATATACTTCATTAGACTGTATAAATTCTTAATCTCACCAATCCTTCCCCGGTCGTGCCGATTTTATCCGAGCTGTTCATCTTATGCAATTGATGCGCTGAATGAATATGGTTCTTTAAAAGGCTCATATCTCGCATTTCGCAGACTATTAAAGTGCCACCCGCTGCACCCCGGCGGCTATGACCCTGTAAAATAACGGAGAAGACATGGAAAGCAGATTTATAATAGCAATGGTAGCATCCCTGTTGGTAATCATAGGATTTTACTATTTTTTCCCCCAGCAGCAGCCAAAGAAGGCCGTGGAAGAAAAGACTGTTGTAGCCGAGAAAAAAGTGGAGATGCTAAAGGAGAGCCAGCCTGTTAAAAAGGCAAAACCCATAGCCGCCTCTGTGGAAAGGGAGATAGTGGTAGAATCCGACCTTTACAAGGCGGTTTTAACAGGTAAAGGTGGGACAATA
>JACPZJ010000224.1 GCA_016195585.1 Nitrospirota bacterium
ACCGGCAGACCATACAGATAAAACAGCAATGTCAAAGAGGACAGATGCCGAACTTTACGGCATAATCTGGTATGGGGGAAAGTCAACCGGCCTCTCTGAATTGATGCCGTCATGGAGAAATGCGCTCAGGGAGCAGGAGGTATGGGATGTAATATCTTATATCAGGGTCCTCTGCAACTGCGAAGATGGAAATGGGCCTGCGGCTGCCGAAAAAAAGTAGCGATGCTTAAAAAGGGTATTGAAACAAAATTATCAGGCTTGCTAACAATTCTTCTTATAGCTGTATTTTCACTCATCATCATTTTAGCAATCAATAAGGCAAGCAAGGCGGCAATAGTTTTTGCAGCTATTACAGCCATATTTTTTATTGTCATCGTCATGAAGATGACAATGAAAAGGATAGTCACTGACCCTATAAAAGAGGTTATTAATAATATAAAGGAGATAGCGGCAGGCAATTTTAGCAAGATGATAGCCGTGCGGAGCAATGATGAGATAGGCGGGCTTGCAAAGGGTTTCAAGCAGATGGCTGTGAGTTTAACAAAATCCTGCGATAAATTAGAGCAGTGGACAAGGGAGCTTGAATCCCGTGTTCAGGACAGGACAAAGGAGCTTCAGGAGGCGCAGACACATCTTATTCAAACAGAAAAGCTTGCTGCAACAGGAAAGCTTGCTGCAGGCGTTGCCCACGAGATAAATAACCCCATAGGGATAATCCTAAACAGGATTGAATGTCTTGCGATGGAGGCAAAGGAAAAGAACCTCAACCCTGAAATAATGAATGACCTGAAGGTAATCAGCGCACATGCAAAGAGGGTCTCCAAGATAGTCGGCGGCCTCCTTGCATTTTCAAGGGAGACAGCGAGAGACTCCGGACTTGAGCAGATCAATGTCAACAATGTTCTGGAAAAGGCAGTAATACTCTTTGACAGGCTTGCCCTGCAAAAGGGCGTCCAGATAGAAAAGCGGTTTTCTCCAAACCTCTCTCCAATAATGGGCGATTCCCAAAAATTAGAACAGGCAATGGTCAATCTGATTGATAATGCCCTTGACGCATCAACAAGGGGCGGCAGGATAATAATTGAAAGCAAAAAGAAGTTCAGGAATGACTATTTCATCCAGATAGTGGTCTCTGACACAGGATGCGGCATCCCAAAAGAAAATCTTGGCAAGATATTTGACCCTTTTTTTACCACAAAGGAGGTCGGCAAGGGCACAGGTCTTGGACTTGCTGTATGCTATGGAATAATAAAAGACCATCATGGCAAGATAGAAGTAAAGAGCGGGGCAGGGAGGGGCGCAGACTTTACAATAACCATACCAACGGTTGCGGAGATATACAAATAATGGATAAAAAGTGTGTGTTTGTAATTGACGATGAAAAGGACTTTCTGGAAAACTGTCTGAGGCTGATAACAAAACAGGGCTATGGCTGCCTTACAGAAAGCGACCCTGAAAAGGCGATAGAGCGTATCGGCGCTGAGCGGCCTGA
This sequence comes from Nitrospirota bacterium, assembly GCA_016195585.1. Taxonomy (GTDB): domain Bacteria; phylum Nitrospirota; class CAKKRA01; order 9FT-COMBO-42-15; family 9FT-COMBO-42-15; genus JACPZJ01. The sequence continues at coordinate 1,493 of JACPZJ010000224.1, forward strand.
CATTGTGCTAACAGATTTAAAGATGCCAAAGAAGGACGGGATTGAGGTGTTAAAGGAGGCAAAAAAAGTAGACCCTGAAATAATTGTCATCCTCTTAACAGGCTATGCAACTGTCCAGTCTGCTGTAGAGGCAATAAAAGAAGGGGCCTTTGATTACATACAAAAGCCATTTTCAGCAGACCAGCTCAGGGTGGTTATTGAACGCGCATTAAATCAGAAAAAACTGCTTGAAGAAAATAGAAATCTCAAGCTGCAGCTTGAGACCGCCTACAGCTTTGAAAATATTATAGGGACGAGCGTGGCAATAAAAAACGTCTTGGAGGTAGTAAAAAAAGTGGCAAGGAGCGAGGCCAACATCCTGATTCTCGGTGAAAGCGGAACAGGCAAGGAGCTTATTGCAAGGAGCATACATACAAACAGCAATCACTTCAAAAGGTCATTTGTGCCTGTAGACTGCGCCTCTCTGCCTGAGAACCTCCTTGAAAGCGAGCTCTTTGGCCATGAAAAGGGCTCATTTACAGGGGCGCATATAACAAGGCCGGGGCTGTTGGAATTTGCAAATGACGGTACGCTATTTCTTGATGAGATCGGCGATATCAGCCTTAATCTTCAGGGAAAGCTCCTTCGGGCGCTGCAGGAGAAAAATTTTAGGAGAATCGGCGGGAGGAAACTCATAGATGTCAACTTCCGCGTGATCTCTGCAACAAATAAGGATCTGCGAGAGGCAATAAAACATAAGGAGTTTAGGGAGGAGCTTTATTACAGGATTAATGTAATAACAATAAATCTGCCGCCATTGCGTGAAAGATTAGGGGATATACCGCTGATTGCATATCATTATCTGCGGCATTTTGCAAATCTAAACAAGAAAAATATTTCGCTGATATCACCTGAGGCAATGCGTCTGTTTGAAAATTTCTACTGGCCGGGCAATGTAAGGGAGCTTCAAAATGTAATTGAGCGGGCAATCTCATTCTGCGATGGCGATGCCATAACAGTTGAGGACCTTCCTGAATACATAAAGGAAAAGATATCAGAAGAAATGATGCAAAGGCCGGAGATATCCGAACTTGAATTTAAGAAGGCAAGGAGTGAATGGCTTGAGGTATTTGAAAAGAACTATCTTATGAATCTTCTCAAGAAATGCGATTACAACATCTCAAAGGCGGCAAAGCTCGCAGCCGTGGACAGAAAATCTATCCACAGATGGCTGAAGAAATACAAAATGACAATGGGGATTAAGGAGTGACCGCTTGTTATACCATTGTCAATGCCTAAATTATCTTCCTGTCCAGACTCCTGTACTGGATTGCCTCGGAAACATGTTCAGGAAGGATGTTTTCTTCATTGGCAAGGTCGGCGATGGTGCGGGAGACGCGTAGTATCCTGCTGTACGCCCTTGTGCTTAGACCGAATTTTGTTACAGCAGACTCAATAAGGCTGTGGCAGGCATCACCAATCTTGCAGTATTTTTTAAGATGTTTTGCCTTTATCTGTGCATTGCAGTATATGCCGATTTCATTGTATCTCTTAATCTGTATTTCCCTTGCCCTGCCTATCCTTTCCCTTATATCCTCTGACCTTTCCTTTGGCCTGTCGTCTGAGATATCTTTGAAAGGAAGGGGCGGCACTTCTATATGTATATCTATCCTGTCAAGGAGGGGGCCGGATAACTTAGAGCGGTAGCGTATTATCTGATGCGGTGTGCATGTGCATGGATGCGATGGGTGGGTGTAGAAACCGCAGGGACAGGGGTTCATTGCAGCAATGAGCATGAAGTGTGCAGGGTATGTTAAAGATGCAATTGCCCTTGATATGGTTACCCTGCCATCCTCAAGCGGCTGCCTTAATACCTCCAGCACATTCCTTTTAAACTCAGGCATCTCGTCTAAAAATAGCACGCCGTTATGCGCAAGCGATACCTCGCCGGGCCTTGGTATCTGGCCGCCGCCAATCAGGCCTGCATCTGAAATAGTATGATGGGGAAAGCGAAAGGGCCTGATTGTCAGCAGCGGCTTTTTTGAAGGAAGCAGTCCCATTATGCTGTGCACCTTTGTTGTCTCAATTGCCTCATCAAAGGTGAGCCTCGGCATTATTGAGGGAAGCCTCCTTGCGAGCATGGTCTTTCCAGAGCCGGGCGGGCCTATCATTAATATATTATGCCCACCTGCAACTGAAATCTCTAATGCGCGTTTTGCATGCTCCTGTCCTTTTACATCTGCAAAGTCCTCATCGTAAATAGAATTATCCTTAAAGACCTCATCAAGGTCAATGTTCATTGGAGTGATATTCGCCCTGCCATTTATAAACTCAATGACCTGTGAGAGTATTTCTACAGGATAGACATTAATACCCTTTACAACCGCTGCCTCGGGCGCATTCTCTGCCGGCAGGATGATTCCAGAAAGCCCTGCATTTTTTGCAGCAACTGCAATAGAGAGTGCGCCGCGGATAGGTTTTATCATGCCGTCAAGGGAAAGCTCGCCTGCTATTAAAAGGCCTTTTATCCTTTCCTTTGCAATTATCCCTTCTGCTACTAAAATGCCGATGGCAATTGGCAGGTCAAAGGCAGAACCCTCTTTTTTAATGTCTGCTGGGGCGAGATTAATGGTGATCTTCTTTACAGGAAAATCAAGGCCGATGTTTTTTATGGCAGCACGAACCCTGTCCCTGCTCTCCTTTACCGCAAGGTC
>JACPZJ010000225.1 GCA_016195585.1 Nitrospirota bacterium
ACTTCTCACCTAATGCAACCAAAGTAGCATCAGCTAAGTCCATCGGCAGGTCGTGATACTTTTTCATTAACTCCCTGCATCTGCGGCAGATATCTGCTTCCAGCGGGTGTATCGTAACTCCACCCCTTTCAATAAACTCCCATAAATCATCCTGAACCTGATAAGAAAAATTTAAAAGATAAAACGCCTCTGTAATAACTGGCCATGTAGTGATAAGAGGTTCGCTTATTTCTCTGAGGATGTCTATAGAGCGGTTATGATAATTATCATCTTTGTCAAAAAGGGCAACAATAGGGCCTGTATCAAGGACAATCAAGCCTTTCTCCTAAAGGCTTTTCTTAGTATCTCTTCACCTCTTATAGAGAGGTCTCCCCTGCCGCTGCCTTTTTTATCAAGGAGGTCTTCTATTAATCTATAGGGATGCCTCCTCTTCTCCTCAAGTATTGATGGGCAATAATGATTAAGAGAACGTTTAATTATCTCAGCCTTGCTAACATGGATAAGCCTTGCAGCCTCTTCCAATAAAGACTCTGTCTTTTTATCAAATCGTATGCTTGTAGGCATTTTTCCCTCCTATATTGTGATACACATTGTATCACAATACCTCATATATGTCAAGGCTTCATTCCAGATTACTCCTTCTTCCCCTCCAGCCTGATGTTCAACTCCTTCAACTGCCCCTTTGTAACTTTACTCGGTGCGTCGGTCATAAGGCAGACTGCCTTTTGGGTTTGGCTCATTCATGCCATTCATTTTCTCGCCAGCAATGAACAGTCATGATAATCACTTGAAGATTATCAGCCGTGAAATGAACATTAAGGCAGTGAAATATTTTTGCAGAAGATTAAGGGTTGTATAATGGGTAGACCCGACCCTGATGCTTCTCCTGATGTATACAATTGTATAAAAGATGCTACTGAAAAAGAAAAATAGTCTATCTATAAAAAGACGATTTGAACCAACTAACACTGCCCCTTCCCTTTTTTGCAGGCAACATATTTCTTTGACCATGAGGTCTTATTTTCATCACACGCAGATGTTTTTTTTTGCATTACAAAGTTCAAGATATTTTTCAAATGATTCGTAAGCCTTATCATCATTTAATCGGTATAATGCCAAACCTAACAAATACCAACCTTGCGCATTCTCAGGATTAAGGGATGTAGCCATACGCAAATCATCAGCAGCCCATTTATAGTTCTTTAAATCATAGTACTGATATTCACCCTTTTCTCTCCATACTTTTGCATCGTATTTTCCATAAATAAGTGCATTTTGATAATCCTTTTCTGCATCATTATATCTTTTCAGCTTTCTATATATTTCTGCACGCACTATTAAGTAATCTGGTTCCAGAGGATCTAATTCCAAAGACAGATTAATGTCCTTTAGTGCCTCATCAAGCCTCCCTAATTTATAGTAAGTTTTAGCTCTGTGCTCCAAAACTCCACCTTGCAATGGCCTTATCTCTAATGACTTATTAAAATCTGCTAAAGCATTATCATATTGCTTTTTTCTATAAAATTTTTTGCCACTTTGAAAAGGATACGAAGATTTACCATAGAAGGTAAGAGCCTCGCTATACTTTTTGTCAGCAGCAGTTTCATCACCGGCTTTTTTTAATAACTCCCCCTCTGCCTCCAAAACATAGCTGTGCAGAGATTTCAGTCGTGGGTCCTTTTCTATATATTTTTGTGATTCATTAGCAAATTGTTTCATCTCCTCAATAGAACCACCCCATTTTGGAATCAAACTACGAATATATTTAGTTCTAACAACATAGCTGTGGGGATTAATCCTCAGACCTCTATTTAAAGTATCATTTATGAACTCCCGCTCTCCCAATGCCATTCCTATGCTTATAAGATAACTATAACCTACAACAATTTTTGGATTAATCTGCGCTGCATCCTGAATATCATTTTTTGATTTTGCAAAGAATTTTTTCATCTCCTTTATCTGGGTTGACATTGTCTTATCTATATATTTTGAACCACGGCTTAACCAAGCAAGATGAGAGTAATACGCTCCCCTCGCCATTAAAGCCGAATATGATTTTGGCATTTTATTGACCCATTCATTTAGGTTTTTTTCAATACTGGGGTCTGATGTATAAAAAGTAAAATATACATAATCAACCACATCCTCTTTTTGATAGTCAAAATCTTTCTCATAGTCTGTCTGATAATTTACCAATATTGTTTCCAAACGAGCGTAATTTCTCTCCTTTAAAAGCTTAAGAAGTTCAAGTTTATTTGGGAAGTCTGATGCAAAGGATAAAGAGCTAAAGGAGAAGATGATGGCTGTTAAGAAAACCCAAGCCTGATAAAAACTCTTACGCATATAAGCCTTCTCCATTATTTTCCAATTCATTCATTATTATTAATATCCTGAAATTCGTTTTTGAAGTGTCTGAATAGTTTTTTGAAAGCCAGAATGCCAGCTAATAACGCTATGCTAATTCCAAGAATCGTTATAAATAAGACTATTATGCTTGGTAGCCTTGACACAATGAGATTTATAGACAAAATTATTGATAGCACTATATTCGCAACCATAATCGCAATAAAAATGGATAAATAATACAACAACCATTTTTTCAAAAAAAGCCTATTTTTCATAAGGGGTCGTCATAAATAAGCGGGACAATTCTCTTATTCCTTCTTTTAAATTATACAACCCGCTGCCTTGACTGATTGGCTTGCCTTTCTGATCATAGGCTATGATAACCACAACTGCCTTGTTGTTCTCCTTGAAAACCTTATCAGCATCTGCAAAGGAGATGGAGGGCAAGAGCATTTTTACAATTAGCAGGAGAGTAAGAATGAGGATGTTTCTTTTATTAATAAAATTTAACAACATTTTGCCTTGCTCCAATTAAAGTTAACTCACTTTTTTAACAGCCTTGCGGCTTAGCGTTCTATACTGCGCGCTGCGCTCCCGGACAACAAATCCTATTTTCTTCTTCTTAGGCTCCGGCTCTGCCATTAACTGGCGGATTGCGTCAAAAACGATTTTTATTTCTTCATCGTGTCTTTCTATCTTTTGCTCAATCTGCGCCAATTTATGGGCAAGTTCTTTGTGTGTGGACAGTATCTCCCGCAGTTTCACAAATGCTCGCATAATAGCAATGTTTGCCAGTATAGCTCTTTCGCTATTTAAAACAGTGGCGAGCATTGCAACTCCTTGTTCAGTGAAAACATAAGGCTGATATCCTCCGAGATATTTTCGTGAAGGTATCGCATTTTGCGATACCATAATGTCAATTTCCTTTTCATCTAATTGGAACATGAAATCTTGTGGAAAACGCCTTATATTCCGCTTAACTTGTTCTCTTAATCTTATTGGTTTTACACCATAAAGAACAGCAAGGTCCTTATCCAACATTACCTTTTGCCCGCGTATCAAATAGATTTTTCTTTCAATCATCTCTATTGGAACAATAGCATCCATATTCCTCCAGCTTAAAGTCATAATTTCTCTTTCTTATACTAATCTCCATGGAAAGTATCTGGCCTTGAAACATCAGTTTCTCCCCCTTAATAACCTCTACCTGCAAATCACGATAATCCGCAATCCCTTTATATTAAGCGCTGCATGAGCCTTATAAAAAACCTCATCATTGCAGCAAATTAGTATAATCTTAATTCTATAACATGGTATTGTCAAGACTTTCTATACTTTGTTTAACAGAATTAAATATAAGGCAAAGGTCTTTTCTTATTGGCAATAATGCTGAAAAAATCTTGACTGCACACCAAATATCTATTTATAATGTTTTAAGTATAAAAAAATATTAGGCAAATAATTTATAATTGATATTAGCATGGGTTCCATGCTAATATGGGTGTGTGATTCAGTCATTTAAAGACAAGGGAACAGAAGATATTTTTAATGGCAAAAATTCTAAAGATGCAAGAGGAACATGCCCACAATCGTTATGGAAGATTGCATCAAGGAAATTGGATCAACTCGATTCTGTAAAATATCTGAATGAACTGCGTGTTCCCCCAAACAATAAATTTGAAGCCCTGACAAAAGATAGAAAAGGGCAATATAGCATAAGGATAAATAATCAATATCGCATATGCTTCACATGGCATGAATCAGGACCAGAAAAAGTAGAGATTACGGATTATCATTAGTTATAAATTGTTATATTTTAAGGAGGCAAATATGGTTCGCATACCAAAACATAGAGAGCCAACTCATCCCGGGGAGATGCTTCTTGAAGAGTTTTTAATTCCTATGGGTATTACCCAGCGGGAATTGGCAAAGGAAATTCATGTTTCATACCAGAGGATTAATGAAATCATCAACAAACGCCGTAGTATAACACCCAGTACAGCTTTGCGGCTTGCTAAATTCTTTGGGGTTTCAGAAGATTTCTGGATGAATCTACAACTCAGATGGGATATATATAAAGCGAAACTTAATGAGGCAAAAGAATTAGAAACAATAAGGGTCATCAGAATGAATGGGGCGTTGGTATAACCTCGGGCATAGCGTTAAATCTTCATCGTTCACAGCCTTGCCTTGTCTATACAAATAAAGCCCTCAACCTCAATGACCTTACTGCCTGCCTTTATTGCAATATCTTTTGCATTGCTTACAACATGATAGTTTGTAACAATTGCGCCGTCCTGCCTGACGATAAAACCGCTGCCTTGACTGATTGGCTTGCCTTTCTGGTCATAGGCTATGATAACCACAACAGCCTTGTTGTTTTCCTTGAAAATCTTATCAGCATCTGCAAAGGAGATGGAGGGCAAGAGTATTTTTACAATTAGCAGGAGAGAAAGAAAGAAGATGTTTCTTTTATTAATAACATTTAATGGCATTTTGCCTTGCTCATGAAATGTAAGAAAAGGGCTCTTTATTAGTACACCTCATCATGTGTTCCTATATCAATCAATAAAATCTCGTCTTCTTTTAAAAACTTGAAAATTACACGATGGTCGTAACTTACACTAAATGCCCAAAGGCCTTCAAGCCTTCCAGTAAGTTTATGGGTTCTTAATTTTGGATTGAAGGGATTTTTTGAAAATAATTCTATGCTATTCCAAAACCTCTTTTTAATCGCATTGTTGCTTTTTACTTTTTTATTATAAATTCTCTTAAATCCTTGATCCCAATTTATTTTAATCACTCTCTATGTCCTTGAATAGCTCTTTTACAGTCCCCTTCTTTGTCATTCCCTTTTTAAAATTCCCTATTGCTTCTTTTGCCCTTTTTACAATAGCCTCTCTCTTTGCCTCAACAAGCTGCTTTTTTATAATATCAATAGCGTATTCTTTATCACCCATCGGCAGATGGCTGAATTCTTCAATTATTTTGTTTAGGGTTGCGCTGCCCATTTCCTTAAACCTCCTTTTAATCTGTTAACCACATTATCCACAGTATAACACAAAAGGCTTTAGGTTTAAAGGCTATTTGAAAGCAATGTTTAAATTACTCCTTCTTCCCCTCCAGCCTGATGCTCAGTTCCTTGAGCTGCTCTTTTGTAACCTTGCTCGGCGCGTCGGTCATAAGGCAGACTGCCTTTTGGGTTTTTGGGAAGGCGATTACATCGCGGATAGAGTCAACGCCTGCAAGTATCATAACAAGCCTGTCCAAGCCAAAGGCAATGCCGCCGTGCGGAGGCGCGCCGTATTCCAGAGCCTCTAAGAGAAAACCGAATTTTAGCTTGGCATCCTCTTCATTAATGTTGAGCAGGCTAAAGACCTTGTTCTGAACATCCCTTTTGTGTATACGTATGCTTCCGCCGCCTATTTCAGAGCCGTTTAAAACAATATCATAGGCCTTTGACCTTACCTTTAATGGCTCTGAATCAAGCAATGGAACATCCTCATCCATTGGCGATGTAAATGGATGGTGCAATGCCTCGTATCTCTTTTCTTCGTCATTGTATTCAAGCAATGGAAAATCTGTTACCCACAGAAAATTATATCTATTGTTGTCAATTAAGCCGAGCTTCTCTGCAATATGAAGACGCAGATTGCTTAGTGTATCATTTACAATCTTTGGTTTGTCTGCAACAAAGAGAAGAAGGTCTCCCTTCTCTGCCTTTAATATTTCTCCAATCTTTTTTAATACATCCTCTTTAAAGAATTTTATTATAGGCGCTTCAAATCCCTTATCTGTAGCCTTTATCCATGCAAGCCCTTTAGCGCCATAGATCTTTGCAAACTCTGTTAAGGCATCAAGCTCTGAACGGG
>JACPZJ010000031.1 GCA_016195585.1 Nitrospirota bacterium
TTCAAGGCTTATTTGAAGAAAGAGCTTCTTCCTGTCAATTGACGCTAACTTCTCTGCCTTTTCTTTTGCAAGGAGCGTCCCGTTTGTAAGGATAACAAGCTCCCTGTCCTTTGTTATATAGTTAATCAATGTAAATATGTCATGTCTTAAAAATGGCTCGCCGCCGGTAAAGTAAAATCGTCTTACTCCGAGCGACTTTGCCTCATCAACAACCCTGATTATATCTGTTGCGCTGAGTTTATCTTTTTCTCCCTCGCCTGCTGAAACGAGGCAGTGTTTACACTTCAGATTGCATGAGTTATTGGTGTATATCCAAAGTTCTGTGAGCCTCTTTGGCTCAATTACCATTCCCCTGCCCGGATAGTCTCTTTTGCAGCCTTCCTCAACAAAACCCTCTTCTCTAAGGCGAGATGTAAAACTCTCTGATTCAAGGCTGCCGCTCTTAATTATAGCACCCTTAATAATCTCTGCCCCTGCCTTGTTACAGCTTATCCAGTTTGGCGCATCAGGGTCAATAAAGAGATGAAGCCCTCCTTTTTTTAATTCAATGATATTTTTTTTAATCTTCATATCCTGATAGGGTATTTCCAAAGAGATTTTTTACTCTAAAATATACCATCTTAATAAAGATGATACAACAATTTTTTTCCTGCTTTTTGGTCTTGACTTTGACTGCCAAATATCATAAACTATAAAAACTTACATGACGTGACGCGGGGTGGAGCAGCCTGGTAGCTCGTCGGGCTCATAACCCGAAGGTCAGAGGTTCAAATCCTCTCCCCGCCACCAATAAAATAAAAAGGGTTTAGAGGTTTTTCTCTAAGCCCTTTTTTATTGCCTGCCGGCTGCTTTAATAAAATTCTTTGAGTGTAGTTTCTATCTTTGAGGGATTATAGGACTGCCTTATAAGCGGGTTTTCTTTAATTACAGGGATTCTCTCTTCAAATGTGGGACGGTTATTGCGGTATATTACACCTATTGGAATCCTATCGCCCCATTCAAGCGCCCTATTAAAGGCATTTATCCTGTCCTCAGGATTATATTCAGGCTCTATTTTATATACCCTCTGCCTGTACCATTCATAGGTATTTATCTTGTTAAATACCACGCAGGGCTGGAAGATGTCAACCAAACTAAACCCCTTATAGGACGCCAAAGGGCTGATTCTTTGTTGCCATACCTCCCTTATCTGTGGCCATGCTTGTTGGCGATGCCTGACCTTTTGTGAGGCCGTATATCTGATTGTCATGCACAAAGAGTTTTACATTAATATTTCTCCTCATGGCATGAAGCAGGTGATTGCCTCCCTCGCCATAACAATCGCCGTCTCCTGCAACTGCTATCACAGGCATCTCATGATTGGCAAGCCTTATCCCTGTTGCAACAGGGAGCGTCCTTCCATGAAGGCCATTGAAGGTATTGCACTTCAAATAATGCGGGAATTTTCCTGCCTGTCCAATGCCAGAGACAATGGTAAACTGATGCGGCTCTATGCCGAGCTCAACCACGGCATCCTTAAAGACCTTGAGGATTGGAAAATTTCCGCACCCCGGACACCATGCAGGCGCCTCTCCTTTATAATCCTCTAATTTGGGCATCTATTTCTCCTGCGAGGCCTTTTAGCATAAATGGCCGGCCGTCGTATTTGTTGATCCTGTGCTTAAACTCGTATCCTGTCTCTGCCCTCATAAGGCGGGCGAATTGGCCTGTGGCATTGTTTTCAATGCAGATTGCTGTTTTTGCATTGTTTAATAAATCAAGATAATGAGGATGGGAGTCGGGGGAGGGGAATGGATAAATCTCGCTAAAATGCAGCATGGCTATACCCCCCTTCCCCCCCCCTTAATAAGGGGGGGATGGGGGGGGGGTGATAACGCATCAACTGCCTCTTTCATCACACCATAAGTTGAACCCCATCCCGCAATCACAATTTCTGGCTTTGCATCGCCATAAAGAAATGGCGGCTCTATCTCCTGTCTGATAAGAGGCAGTTTTTTAAAGAGCCTCTTTTGCACCATCTTTATCCTTGTCTCAGCATCCTCAACAATATGGCCTTCTTCTCCATGTTCATCGCTGTCTGTTACTACTACATGCTTAGCATCACCCGGTACTGCAAGCGGCGACACGGCTGTATCAGTAAGGGCATGTCTTTTATATGAGGCAAGTTTTTTAAAACTATCACCTCTTAACCTATAATCAGTATATTTCAGCTTCTTTATATCAAATCCTTCAAATGTCCACTGTGAGTCAGCAAGATACTGGTCAGTAAGGATAAAGGCAGGCGCCTGATATTTTTCTGCCAGATCAAATGCCTTGTTTGTAAGATAAAATGCCTGCTCAGCCGTGCCGGGTGCAAAGATAATCCGCGGGAATTCCCCATGCGCAGTATGGAGCGTAAATAATAAATCACCCTGTTCTGTCCTTGTTGGGAACCCAGTTGCAGGGCCGGGCCTCTGGGCAAGGGCAATAACAATTGGCGTCTCTGTCATCCCTGCGAGAGAAAGGCCCTCAACCATCAGGGCAAAACCGCCGCCTGAGCTTGCAGTCATTGCCCTTACACCTGCAAAGGATGCGCCCAATGCCATATTGATTGCTGCTATCTCATCCTCTGACTGTTCAACAACAATGCCGTACTCCTTTGCCTTTGAGGCAACATAAAGCATAATGCCTGTTGATGGCGTCATGGGATAGCCAGAATAAAACTTGCAGCCTGATGCGACAGCGCCGAGCCCGATTGCTTCATTGCCTGCAATCAGCATCTTTGGCTGAGATGATTTGCCGAGAGAGAAGGAACACCCTGTACATGCCTTTACAGAAAAATCATAGCCTGCCGTCGCCGCCTTTGTATTTTCCTTTATTACATCTTCACCCTTTTTTTTGAATGTATCTTTTATAATATCAAGGAGGATATTTAGCTTCATCCCAAGGATCCCAAGCACAGCGCCTGTTGCCACTGTATTTGCCATTATACGATTTCCGCCATCCTTTATTGCAAGCTCTACAAAGGGGATGTCAAGAAAATTGGGCTTTTCATATTTCTGTTTTAATGAGGAAGAGTCATAGATGATATAGCCGTTCGCTGATAATTCTTTTTCGTGAAGGGATATGCCCTCTTTATCAAGGGCAACGAGTATGTCAATCTTTTCCATTGATGCAGATATAGGCTTATCAGAGAATCTTATCTGGAAAAAATTATGGCCGCCCCTTATGCGGGACTCATAGTCCTGATGTGTAAAGACATGATAGCCTGTCCTTGAAAAAACCCTCGCCAGCGTATCGCCAATCGTCTGGATACCCTGACCTGCCTCGCCGCCGATCTTTATGGTGTAGTCCATGGCATCCTCCTCTGTTTTTAAAAAGGACTTAATGGCATTCTGAATCTCAGCGTTATTTTTATTTAAGATCTCGGATTTAACATATTTAGGGACTGCAACCTCGGTGTATAAGGATTAAGAAGGGAGAGCTTCTCAGGTATCTTAACAGACATTGCCATTTGCGCCTCTTTATGAATAATATTATAGCACAAAAGAAAGGATTGGTTATAGAAATCCTTATTATATTTAATTACTTCCTCTTTAGCAGATGACGCATTCTCATCTCACCACTGCCCTGATAAGTTTTACCAATAACCTTAAACCCTCTTCATCGGTCTCTTTAAGCAAGCTGTTTAAGGCTTCTTTTAATTCCTTTGGACTTTCAGCTTCATGTGCAAACTCAAAAAAGTCCTTTAGCTCAACATTCAAGACATTGGCGATTCTTTCCAATTTTCTGAAAGTTTTTCCTGAGACAATTCTCTTAATTTACGAAGCTCCTTGATTCTACTGCCAAGTAACTCCTTTGTTGTTTTCATAAGCCCTCCAAAAGTAATTGAATTTTCAAGCATTTAGAGGGATTTTTGAACTATATAAAATATAGATTTATCTTGATAATATCAATATTTAATATATACTTACCTGTATAAAAGGTAGAAGTTTGATAATATTATCTATTTTAATAGAGGCTATGAAAAGATGTTTTGGCTGCGGAAGGAACCGTGACACAGCCGTTTAACTAAATCCCAGTGGGATTAGCGAATCCATCCATCTGTCTCGTAAAACAATCTCCTTATATGAAGATATTCAAGACACAAGATTTTCTGGCGGGATTTCTAATCAACCACCACCAAGAAAAAATCTTGGACCTCGGTTGCGGTAACAGAAAAGTATCGGGCGCCATAGGTGTTGACTGTATTGTATCGACTATCGTTGATGTGGTGCATGATCTCAATCAATTTCCATATCCTTTTGATGATGCTTCGTTTGATGCAGTGGTGCTAAATCATGTAATTGAGCATCTTGAAGATATTCCTCATACGCTTAAAGAGGTACATCGGCTGTTGAAACCTGAGGGGGAAGTCTGGATAGCAACCCCCCATTTCTCGGACAGCCATTCGTGGGTTGATCATACCCACCGATATCATCTCAGCATTCGGAGCTTCATAATAAGACATACTCAACCTCTTTAAGAATCTTGGTCTTTAAATAGGGGCTGAGACTTTCAGGGGTTACAAGCTCTACTTCTCTATGAAACAAATCTTCTTTATTTATATCTTTTTACAAGCAAGGATATATTGCTCCCGCCATTGGAGAAGGAGTTAAGAAGAACGGTATTTACCTTTGCCTTTCGGGCAGTGTTTGGGACATAATCTAAGTCGCATTCAGGATCAGGGACAGAATAATTAATGGTAGGCGGGATTATGTTATCCCTTATTGCAAGGAGTGATGTAATAAGCCTTACAGCGCCCATGCCCTTAAAATCGCCTGTAATCGGCTTTGTGGAGCTTACAGGAACCTCTTTTGCCTTTTTACCAAAGACCTCTTTCATTGCCATTGTCTCAAGGGCATCCAGCTTTGTGCCATTTGCAGAGGCATTGATATAGTCAATATCACCAACTGTTATATCTGACGATTTCATAGCCAATCTGACTGCCTCAATCATTGAATCGGGTTTTTCATCGTAATCAGCAATATCACAGCTTCCGCCTGTCATACCCCAGCCCGCAATCTCGCCATAAATCCTCGCACCCCTGTTTAATGCATGGTCAAGCCTTTCCAAGAGAAGGATGCCGGCGCCTTCGCCAACAATCAGGCCGTTTCTTCTTTTGTCAAAGGGGGAAAAGATTTCCTCATTCCCGTCTCTTGGTGAAGGGGAATTGAGTGCGCAGTAGGCATGAAAAAGAATTGCATTAAGCTCATCCACACCGCCTGCTACAACTGCATCCGCACGATTGTCCATGATGAGCCTTGCTGCATAGCAGATAGCTGCCTCTGCGGACGCCTCCTTCTGCATGAAGGTAGAATTTGGCCCCTTAACCTTTAGCTCAAAGGATATCTGGCTTGCTGCAGTATTCGGGACAGTGATGGGAAAGAGCATGGGATTTGTGGCATTCGGCCCGTTTTTTAATAGTCCTACATAAAACTCCTCTGTTGGCGCTGTGCCGCCATATCCGCTTCCAATTACAATGCCGATGCGTGGTGAATTTTCAGCCGTTACTTGCAGGCCTGAGTCCTTTATTGCCTGCATGGCGCTTACAGCGGCAAGCTGCGACACCTTGTCCATCCTCCTTATCTTCATTGGGTCAATAAATTTCTCTGGTGAGAAATCCTTGACTATCCCGCCGAGCTTTGAAGGATAAGAGGTGGTGTCAAAGAGTGTTATAGGGCTTATTCCAGATTTACCATCAACACATGCCTTCCATAATGCCTCTGCATTGTTGCCTGCGGAGGTTATTGCAGCAATACCTGTGATTACAACCCTGTTTTTCTTCATCTGATAAATTCTCTTTTCACCCTCCCCCTCACCCCCTCCCGTCAAGGGAGGGGGATTATTGCAGGAGCAGGTTTGTAACCTGCTCCGAAACATTTGGGTTCAGGTTGCAAACCTGAACCCGCAAAGGTTCCCTCTCCCCTTGTGGGAGAGGGCAAGGGTGAGGGGTAATTTTTTTCAGTCATTTTATATATCTTTTCATCACAATCGTCGTATTATTCCCGCCAAAGGCGAGGGAATTGGAAATGGCAATATTAACATTCTTTTTCCGTGCCGTATTCGGCACATAATCTAAATCACAGTTTGGATCAGGTGTGGAATAATTTATTGTGGGCGGTATAATGCCATTATAGATTGTCAAGGCCGTTGCAGCAGCCTCTATGCCGCCTGCTGCGCCGAGGCAGTGGCCAATCATAGATTTAATAGAGCTTACAGAAATTTTATATGCGTATTCTTCAAAGACCGTCTTGATGGCCTTTGTCTCTGCAATATCATTATGATAAGTTGCAGTGCCATGTGCATTGATATAATCCACATCTGATGGAGACATACCTGCATCAGAAAGCGCAGACATGATTGTCCTTGCTGCCCCATCACCTGTTGACTCAGGCGCAGTCATGTGATGGGCATCGCAGGCAATGCCATAGCCGGCCATCTCTGCATATATCTTAGCGCCTCTCTTCTTTGCATGGTTAATATCCTCCAATATTAAAATTGCCGCTGCCTCGCCAAGCGAGAGACCCTTGCGGTTTTTATCAAATGGCCGGCATCTGTCAGGGTCAACTGCGCGAAGGGAATTAAATCCTGCGTAGGTGAGCGTACACATGGCATCGCTGCCGCCAGTAATTACAATCTCTGCCTCATTGTGTCGTATCATGTCCATGGCATAGCCGATGGATGTGGAGCTTGACGAGCAGGCAGTTGCAATGGTGCCGCGCGGGCCATTAAACCCAAATTCAAGGGCAATATAATCTGTTGTAACCGAAGTGGAATAGGGTATAAGCAGGGACGGCTGCGGCCGTTTCCCCTCATAAAGCTCTTTTCTGTATTTTTCTACAGAGAGCATGCCGCCTGCGCCAGCGCCGAGGACAACACCGATCCTCTTTTTGTCTGCCTTATCTAAATCAAGGCCAGAATCGGCTATCGCCTCCCTCGCTGCAACAACACCGATCTGGTCGCAGCGGGACATCCTTTTGAGATGTTTCTTGTCAAAATGTTCCTCAGGATTAAAGCCCTTTATCTGCGCCCCTGTCCTTGTGCGGTAATTCGCAACATCAAAGAGGTCAATTTCTGTAATCCCGCATCTGCCATTAATCAGGCCATTCCAGAACTCGTCCTTATTACTGCCAAGGGCAGAAATAACACCGATACCTGTTATAACAACTTTTCTTAAGGGTTCAAGGATTCGAGGGTTCATGGGTTCGAGTGTTTATTCTCCAAAGATTTTATTAATGCCTTTAGCATTCTTTCAATATCCCCTATATTTTTCTGAATCTTCTCTAAGTCTTCAGCTTTAATATAACCTAAATCGCATGATAACAATATTTGGGTCTCTAATTCACAGTTAGAGCCATAAGCAATATATAGTGATTGTATGTATTCACCTGTTGTCTTTCTTCCATATCCTTCTGCAATGTTAGATGGAACTGATACTGCTGCCCTTCTTATCTGTGATGTTAGACCATATCTTTCTTCTTTTGGAAAATCTTTTGTTATTTTATAAATCTCTAAACAGAGTTGATATGCCTTCTGCCAAACATTTAATTCTTTGTAATTTTTGAGCATTTCGCTTGACCACTTGAATCCTGGACCCCTTGAACCCTTTCTTTAATGCGCTGCCTTCTTTGCCTCCCTTTCATGTAATGCAGCAGCTACCATCTCCCTCGGTATCCTCGGCTTTAGCTCCTCTATCACAGGCTCATTCTTAGCTTCTGTGATTTTTACCATCCTGTTTGCTGGTATATCCTTAAACACCTGCTTTGCGCCTGATGGCCATAAGACCTCAAGGGAATCTACCTTATCTGCCTTGCCAAGGCCGAAGAATTGCGTGAGTGTAGACATGGAGAGGAAGCCTGAACCAGCGTATACCTCTCTCATCTGGGTCTTGCCATCAACTACAATCCTAATCTTTGCGCCTATTGCATCACGGTTGCTCTTTGTTCCTGTAAGCCTTACATTCAGATAATTATTGCCCGAAATATTTGTATTGCAATAAAGGGCTGCCTTTGCCCTGTAATTTCTTAGCAATATGTCAGGGTATCCATCGCCATCAAAGTCTATTAAAGCCACTCCCCTGCCGTCCTCAAG
>JACPZJ010000032.1 GCA_016195585.1 Nitrospirota bacterium
AAACGCGCAGGGGATTTTGTTACGCTCAGGGAGGTGATTCAGGAGGTTGGGAGCGATGCGGCGCGGTTTTTTTTTCTGATGAGGCGGCACGATTCACATCTTGACTTTGATCTTGAGCTTGCAAAAAAGGAATCAAGCGAGAACCCTGTTTATTATGTCCAGTATGCGCATGCAAGGCTGTGCAGCGTAGAAAGGATGGCAGAGGAGCGCGGTATAAAGATGCCTGATATAAATAATGTTGACCTCAGCCTGTTAAAACTCCCTGAGGAAAAGAGTATAATAAAGCAGATTGCGATTTATCCGCTTACTGTAGAAGGCGCTGCAAGGGCATTGGAGCCGCACAGGATTACATTCTATTTGCAGAATTTAGCAGGCCTGCTCCATAATTATTATTTTCATCACAGGATTATTACAGATGACAAGCCATTGACTGATGCAAGGCTTGTTTTAATGAAAGGTGTGAGGCAGGTAATTAAAAATGCCCTGACTATACTCGGCATATCAGCGCCGGAGAAGATGTAGTTTTTAAATTGAAAATTGGAAATTGAAGATTGTAAAATGCAAATTTAAAAAGCGAAATGGAGGACAGCCGTCTCGGCTGTCTGACAGGCGGGACGCCTGTCCTACCTGTGATATAGTGACAATTTAAAATTTTCAATTTTCATTTTACAATGAGCAAAGCAACCTATAGGTTATTGTGTGAAGTTTGAGGTCTTAAAAAGAGAGAAAGATTCAGGAGCAAGGCTTGGAAAGATTACTGTTTCACATGGCGAGATAAATACCCCTGTGTTTGCACCTGTAGGCACAGCAGGGATTGTAAAGACATTATCAAAGGAGGATCTTTTTTATGTTGGCGCAGAGATGATATTATGCAAAACCTATCATCTCTTTTTAAGGCCGGGGCATTAGCTGATAAAAATGATGGGCTGACTGCATAAGTTTATATAATGGGACAGGCCGATTTTAAAAGACAGCGGAGGCTTTCAGGTCTTTAGCCTTGGAGAGCTAAGGAAGATAACAGAGGAGGGGGTGATATTTCAATCCCATCTTGACGGCGGCAAAAAGCATTTTATTACACCAGAGATAGCAATTGAGATACAGGAGACGCTCGGCGCAGATATAATAATGACCTTTGATGAGTGCATCCCTTATCCCTCAACCTATGACTATACAAAGACATCCATGGAGATGACAACAAGGTGGGCAAGTAGGTGCAGGGAGGCGCATAAAAAAGAAGGGCAGGCGCTCTTTGGCATTGTTCAGGGAGGCTTTTTTCAGGACTTGAGAAAAATTAGCGCAAATGATATAGTAAACATTGGTTTTGACGGCTATGCAATAGGCGGTCTTAGTGTCGGAGAGACAAAGCCGCAGATGTATGAGACAATAGATACTGTAATGCCCTATCTGCCTGAGGATAAGCCGAGGTATTTAATGGGTGTTGGGACGCCGGAAGACTTGATTGAGGGTGTAATGCGCGGTGCAGATATATTTGACTGCGTTATGCCAACAAGGCATGCGAGGAATGGTTCGCTCTTTACTTCAGAGGGGATTATAAATATAAAGAATGCGCCTTATACAGAGGATGAAGGCCCGATTGATAAGAACTGCGGGTGCCATACTTGCAAAAACTATTCACGGGCATATTTAAGGCATCTTTTTTTAGCAAAAGAGGTATCAGTTTTAAGGTTTAACACAATACACAACCTGTATTATTATCTAAACCTGATGAAGAATATCAGAGAGGCGATAAGAGAGGATAGATTTCTGGAATTCAAAAGAGAGTTTTATAAAGAACGCATAATTGGTGAATGATGATGTAAATGAAAATGTAAAAATCAAAATGCAAAATTACACATCAAAACTCAAAATTTTCAAAAATATAATTCTTTATTTTTAAATTTTACATTGTAATTTTGATTTCTGATTTCTGATTTTTGAATTTCCTGAGAGAATTTTTGTAAAAAGAAATAAAATATTAGTTCAATCTAAGGAGGAGGAAAGGGATATGTTTACAATAATTAGTAATGCCTTTGCTGCCGGCGCAGCAGGCGGTGGGTTACCTGAGGGTGCAAGCCAATATTTAAACTTTCTACCATGGATTGTCATCTTTGCTATCTTTTATTTTGTGCTCATAATGCCGCAGATGAAAAAGCAGAAGAAGCACAAGGCCTTTCTTGAGGGGCTAAAAAAGGGTGATAAGGTGATAACAACAGGAGGGATGATCGGCACAATAGATGCAATTACTGACAAGATCATAACCCTCAAGATAGCGGATAATTGCAAGATTAAGATTGTAAGGGATTCAGTTGGAGGGGCGTATGGCGGGGATGAGTAGAAAGGCAAAGCACGAATAAATTCGTGCCTACATTTTTATCATTGGCTATGTAGACATGGTTTTAACCATGCAGATAGAACTATATGACTAAACTTACGCTTGATGATTTAAAGAATAACAAGAAGGTAAGGGTTTATTTAGAAAAGGCAGATGCCCATCTTGCCGGGATCGGCTATACAGAGCACGGCCTGCGGCATGCCAATATCATTGGCACAAGGTCCCAGAATATCCTTCTCAGGCTGAATTATAAAGATGGAGATGCAAGGCTTGCAGCAATCGCAGGTTTTCTCCATGACATAGGGAATGTGGTGGGAAGGATAAATCATGGTCAGGCAGGCGCTATCCTTGCCCAGCCAATACTTACAGAGATAGGCATGGATATAGAAGATATTGTGCTTGTGATGAGCGCCATTGCAAATCACGAGGAGGAGGCAGGCGATCCGACGAATATAATATCCGCCTCTCTTATTATTGCAGATAAATCTGATGTGCACCGCTCAAGGGTGAGGAATCCAAGCCTTATCTCAGCGGCATTGATACTTGACAACAAGATGGATCCGCTGTCTGCACCCTGCGGGAGCGCTATCGGGTTTTATGATATACATGACAGGGTAAATTATGCTGCTACAGAGTCTGAGCTAAAGGTGGACCCGCTTGAAAAGTCTATTGTACTTGAATTGACCATTGACACAAAGATATCTGATGTAATGGAGTATTTTGAGATATTCTTATCAAGGATGATAATATGCAGAAAGGCAGCAAAGTTCTTAGGCTGCGACTTTCATCTTGTGATAAATAATGTAAGGCTGTCGTAAGTTTAGCAGTCTGAAATAACTGCTAAACTTAATTGCAAATTGTAAAATGCAAAATGAAAAGTGCAAAATTGAAGAAACTTAAAAACTTTGCATTTTTCAATTTAAATTTTTCATTTTATATTATAAAGGAGTGACTTATGTCTAAAGGGTTCAGATGGAAATTAATTTCTATACTGATTGTTCTGGGTGTGTCAATATGGTATGCCCATCCATTGGAAAAAACGATAAAT
>JACPZJ010000212.1 GCA_016195585.1 Nitrospirota bacterium
CTTGTACTCTACCAACTGAGCTACGCCCGCACAGGAAGGTTTCGTCTTTGGGCGAAACCTTCACCCATAACTAATAACTATAAACTCATAACTAACTTATATGAAACTCCACATAATGCTAATCTTTAATTATTGCATTATATACAGGGGCATGAAAACTTGTCAATTACTAAATTTTAACCCCTTGCCTTTTTCAATGGCAGTCTAATCGTAAATGTAGAGCCCTCGCCCACCTTGCTCTTCAAATCCACCTCGCCGTCATGAAGGTCAATAATAGATTTGACTATGAAAAGGCCCAATCCTGTCCCTTCTATCCTCCCAGCCCCCTTTGCGCGTTTGTATTTATTAAAGAGCCCTGCGATGTCCTCCTCAGAGATGCCAATGCCTGTATCAGTAAAGGATATCTCAACATATTTTTTATGTGGTTTTACCCGCCCCTCTGTTATCTGTCCCTTTACCCTGATCTCACCGCCGTCAGGGGTATATTTAATTGCATTGCTCAGCAGATTGATGAAAACTCTGTCAAGATATATCTCATCAGCCATTACATCAGGAAAGGACTTCTGAATATCTGTCCTGATCTCAATCCTCTTCTTCTCTGCCTGCAGATTCATAAGCTTAATAATGCTATTTAAGACTACATCCACCTTAACCGGCTTCATTTCCAGATTTAACTTTCCTGTCTCAATTAATGCAGAGGTAAGGCAGTTATCCACCAGTGATGATATCTTTCTTCCGCTGGAATATATGCTTCGCAGCGGTTCAATAAACTTATCATCAACAGAGCCGAATTTGCCGTCCAATATCATTGTGGAAAGGCCGAGGAGGATGGATAATGGAGACTTTATATCATGTGTAAGCATATACATGAAATCAAGCTTCATCTGATCAAGATTCTTCTTTGCAGTTACATCCCTGCTTATACCCACCGTGCCGATTATCTTGCCTGAATTATCCTTAAGCTGCGAGAGGGTAAGGCTTACATAAAGCACCCTGCCATTTTTTGTCTTAAATGTTGTCTCATAATTATTTACCCTTCCATCTTTATATACAATCTCCATTATATTCTTCCGCTCGCTCTTATTAAGGTAGAACTCCCCAGCAGGTTTTCCGATTACCTCTTCCTTACTGTATTCCAGTATCTCCTCTGCTGCCTTGTTGAATTCAACAATATTTCCATTTAAGTCAGTGGTAATAACAATATCCGCTGAGTGTTCCAGTATATTTTTAAGATAATTCTTTGTCTCCTCCAGCTCCCCCCTCTGAAACTCAAGCTCATTGGTTCTGTTTTCAAGCTCCACCGCCATCTTATTTATGGAATTAGCAAGGCCTCCAATCTCATCCTTTGTCTTTATCTCAAGCCTATGGTTTAATTTCCCCTGCCCTATCAGCCCAACCCCATCCTGCAGTACTAATAGCGGCCGCACAATCTGCCTTGCCATTGAAAGGGCAACAAGGGTAAAGATACCTATTAATAAGATACCAACAAGTGAAACCTTCCACACGAGGCCAATAATAGGGGTGTACGCCTCAGATAGATCCTGCCTGACAAAGATATACCAGTTTTTACCGCCAAGGCTGGAGGCGGAAAATTTAGCGCCCCATTCAACAGGGGAAAAGCCGATTATTGAACTGATTTCATGCTCATCCTTATCCATTGTCCAGCCGCCTCTTGAGACAGTTATCTTGCTTATAAGCCCTTCGCTTATCTTCCAGCTTAGTGGCGGAGAGATGGCGTCAATAATAACTGTCCCGTCAGAGGATACAAGATCAGAATGGCCGGTCTTCCCGATATTGACATTAATAATACCTGAGAAGAGATGCCGGATATCTGTAACAACCTTAATTATACCGATAACTTTCTTATTCGGTTTATCCATAATGGGAAGACAAAAATCAAGGGAAAAAACCTTTGCGCTCTCATTATAGTCAACATCGCTTAGGTAGATGCCTCCCTTCCCATTGTTATAAGCCTCTTCCCACCATCTTTCATCTGCCTGAAAATAATCTGATGTCTTGTCTGTAGCTGCAATAACAGCGCCCTTTGCATCAGTAATAAATATCTCTGCATACTCCTCGCCTTCCCCTTTTTTATACTCTTTGACATATTCAGCAAGTTCGTTATTCATAATATTCCTGAGGATAGGGCTGTTTTCCTTAAGCTGCGGCCAGATATTTTCAATGCTGTTTATTTCTCTTATTGTCTCTTCATTGCCTTTGCCATTATATTTCAGATTTGCATCTTCTACATATTTCCTTATGGATGGCGATATGGCAAGGCTATGTACTTCATCAATCTCCTTCTCAATCACCCGCCTCATATATTCTGATTCTTTTCTGGCAATCTCGTGAAAATCATTTCCAATGGAATTTTTAAAAAGGTGTGTGACGCCCAAATAGGTGAGTGTTATGCCAACCATTCCAGGCAAAAGGCCGATTATAACTGCAAGAGATAATATCTTACATTGAATTCCTCTAAGCAAACTCCACCCCCCAGATGACTAAAGAATATAGCGTATTTTAAAATAATTTTAGCAGGTTTTATGTAGAAAGGCAATCTTAGTGGGGAATAAAAACAAAAAACCTGTATATTTCAACCACTTCCAGCAATATTAACTCTATGCCAGATAAACCAATCCCCTTAACACCCACCCTTAAAAACCGTAATAACCTTTATCATCATACCCTTGGTCATTATATTACTTTTTAAGCCTTTCAATTACTTCCCTCAATTCAATATTTAAACATAGCAAATATGACTAAAATTCTCATCCCCGCTGAATGGAAATGAACCTACCCTTTCAGGGAACCAGCCGAAGCAGGTTATGCAAATATGGAATCGTCAAGATGTAATCCCTTAGCCATTATTACTCCATTACAAAACATAGGCATCGGAAAATTTTTTAAAATCCTTTTTATCAAAGGTGTAAACAGCAGCTTGCTATTATTTTTTAAAAGCAATACTAATGTAGTTGTATTTTAATCTCAATTACATTGGATTGCTAATGGAATTACCATGCTTCAAGGCCTCTTTAGCATGACCTTAATACTGATGGGTGACTGGTGTAGTAGAGACTGACACCAAAACCAAAAGAAATTACGGCAATGTTAAAAGATGTTTGATAACTCACAAGGACATTGGCGAGAAAAGTTCCTTTTCTATTATAGACCCTATTTTCCCCTTGGTGATATTAACCATAATTTTTCTTGATTATACTGTTTCAAATAACTTTAAGCTCTTTTAATAGCAAAAATAGATTATGGTATTCACTGCTA
>JACPZJ010000210.1 GCA_016195585.1 Nitrospirota bacterium
GATAAAGACAACTTTCTTAAATGGTTGAGCTATCCATGTAAGGCCATCGGTAATAGAGTCCCTATTGACCTGCTCAATTCAAAATTTGGCGCAGATATAGTATTAGAGGAACTCGGGCGGATTGAACACGGGATATTTGCTTGAATGAATGTTTATCGCATAGCAAAGGCTAAAAATATTTATGATCTATCAGGCGCTGGCGCAAGGATAGCAGGCGGCAGATGGAACTTTAAGGGTATGCCTGTCATTTACACAGCAGAAAGCAGGGCCTTGGCGTGTGTAGAATATTTAGTCCATGTGCCTGCCTCAATCATTCCCAAAAATCTCAAGATAGCCGCCATAGAAATACCTGATGATATAGCGCCAAAGGAAATCTCAACATCTGAACTGCCCAAAAATTGGAGAAGTTATAATCCACCGCCTGCAGAATTAGCTGAATTAGGCGCAAGTTGGGCAAAGAAGGGAAAAACACTCTTACTTCGCGTGCCCTCTGCTGTTGTTGAGCATGAATATAACATCCTTATTAACCCATTACATCCAGATATAAAGCATGTTGTTGTGAAGCTAATTGAGAATTTTATATACGATGACCGCTTAATTAAAGTGGTATAATATTTCGGGTTCGGTCTTGACAGGGTGAGACCCCCTGCCCACAGGGAGGACATCCTGGCATCTTTCGTAAACCAGCAGGTAGCGTTTTTAAAATTTCTAAATGTTTATGTAAACCGCCTGAGGATGAAGCCTTTGTAGTAGATCATTAGGTCGGTATAGGCCATGATGGCCATGATGAGCAGCAGGGCAGCGAAGATGATTTCAAATACTACCTTATGATTCCTCACCCATTCAATGTAAAATAGAATTGCTGCCACAGCCATCCCTACAAGAAATAGGGCGCTTGAAAGGCCGATAGAATAAAAGATAAGTAACATTGTGCCTTCGTCTACAGTCTTTACATCACCTGTATATGTGAGGATAATGGCAAGCGTTGGTGTTATGCACGGCATATAGATTGCTGCAAAGGATATGCCGAGTAAGAATCCGCCAATATTATATGCCGTTTTATAATTAAATGGCAGCCCGCCAATCCTGATGCCGTCAGGCATTGTAAGAAGGCCGATTAATATCAGCCCCATCAATCCAGTCTCCACGGCTGCGATCTGGCGGATAAGGCCGAGGTGCGTAATTAGAAAACCGCTTATGGTATATGCTGATGCGCCGAGCAGTACGAATCCTATTGTAAATCCTAAAAGGGTTAAGAGCGCCGGCGCTGCTATATATCTTATGGTAGATAAAATCTCCTCTTTACCTTCTTTTACTGCAAGGCCCCACACATAGGCAAAATAAAAAGGGCTGAACTGGAGTATGCAGAAGAACCAGATGGAAAAGAAGGCTGTAAACCCGCCGAGAAAGGCGTCAAGAAGGTTTATTTTCATATAATCTCACCTGTGTTAGCACTACAATAGTTTGTTCAACGGCCCGGATAGTGTCTGATATGTCTTTATCTGCCCCACATATTTCCCGCCGATCTTCCCGTCACTTGTAATAAAGAGGGTGGTCGGGGTTGTAACAATACCATAGAGATTTGCCACCTTGCTTTTTAAATCAAAGGCCATCTGAAATGACGGCCTCTCCTGCACTATAAATTTTTTCAGCTCTGATTGTGTATCCTGAATCCCTATGCCGATGAACCGCACGCCCTTTGGGCCGTAATCCTTATACGCCTGCTCCATAAAGGGCATGGAGTTGTGCGAGCATGGGCACCACTGCGCCCAGAAGAAGATAACTACAGGCATACCCTTCTGTTCCTCAAGCCCCCACTTTTTCCCGTCAATCAGTTCAATGTCAAATAGCCTTGCTGTCTGGCCTATTTCAATTGACACAGCCTGAGGTTTATAATTATAGACAGCGAGGAGTATAAGGCCGAGGGCTATTAAAAGGATGATCTTGTTGGTATTCATTGTTTTAAAAGATCTTTGGGTGGAGTAAACTGAATGCTAAGGTCCTTATCCTTTTTCAAGATGCTGAGTTTTGACACATCAATCTTTCCTATCTTATTATTTGCTGCCTCTGTAAACCAGACATTTCCCTCTCTGTCTACGACAATATCAATGAGCTTGATGTCCTTCAGGGGCATATCAATCTCTGTAAAGACTGCGGTAGTGGGGTTGAATCTTACTATCCTTCTTCCGTATCTTTCGGAGAACCAGATCATGCCATTCTTATCTGAGGTCAGCCCTTCAACAACCCCTCTGCTCGGAAGGGGAAAATCCTTAAAGGTTTCTGAGGAAGAAATGAATTTAATCAGCTTAAAATCCCTCTTGCTGGTAAACCAGATATTTCCGTTTTTATCTATTGTAAGCTCGCTTGCTGCACTAAAATCATAGGGGATATTATATTCCTTTATCTTGCCTGAAGCAGGGTCAAGCCTCCCTAATTTGTTCCCCTGCGCCTCTATAAACCATATAATGCCGTTCCTGCCTGCGCCTATGCCTACCGGCTGACACATTGGCGTCAGGATATCGTATTCCTTGAATTTTTTGGTTTTAGGCTGAAAAGAACCTATCTTGTTGCCTGCAAACTCTGTAAACCAGATATTGTCCTTTTTGTCTATTACAATCCGCGATGGATCGCACTTTCTTTCAGGAAGTTCATATTCACTAAACTTGCCGCTTACTGGATCAAATCTCCCGATCTGATCCGCATTCTGTTCAATGAACCAGATATTATCCTTTGAATCCACTGCAATATCATATGGGTTGGAATCCTTAGTTGGTGTTTCGTATTCCCTGATCACCCCAGCCTTATTAAGCATTGCGATCTTGTTTCCCCTGTACTCTGAAAACCAGACATTGCCTTTAGAATCCACTGCAATACCGCCGGGAAAGCTGTGCTCTGTCGGGATATCATAAAAGACAAAGGCCGATTTCTTTTCCTGATTTACCTGTGCAGCGGAAATATTGCTGTAGATTATGAAAGCAAATAATAAGAAAAAAAGAACTACTGCCTTCTTCATAAACCTCTATCTCTTATCTCTCTTCCTTGAAGAGGCTGCAAGATACAGTATGAGGCCTGTTATAACAATACCGCCTATCAGAATTATTATATTCCATTTCTGCCAGCTTTTTCTACCGGAATCTTCAGATTTGGCGCCATGCGCCTTCTCCTGCGGTATTGCTGCCAGCTCTGGAATAAATCCGATCTTGTTTGTCTCCCTCTCTGCCTCTACAAACCATATATCCCCGGATAGGCTAATCGTAATGCCAATAGGCTGGCTCTGTGTGGTTGGTATGTCGTGCTCCTTAAATATCGCACTCGCAGGGTCAAAAAGACCGATCTTGTTGCCTCTATTCTCTGTAAACCATATCCTGTCATATTTATCAATTGCAAGGCCGAGCGGCACGCTGGATGTAGTAGGCACAACAGCCTCATCAAACCTCTTCATCTCAGGCGAGTACATGCCGAGCTTATTGGCGCTTAGTTCAGTAAACCAGATATTCCCCTTTGAGTCTACAGCAATGTCAAAGGGATTTGCTGTTGGCGTAAGGATATTGTATTCAGTAATCTTGCCTGTCTGCGGCTCCAGCATACCTATCTTGTTCGCATCAGCCATTGTAAACCACACATTGTTCTTCTGGTCAATTGCAATCCCTGCCGGCTTGCTGTTTGAGGTTGGCACGTTATATTCTTTAAACGAAGAGGCTGCCGCACTAAACTTACCTATCTTGTTTGCATTCCGCTCTGTAAACCATACATCCCCTTTGGAGTCTATTGCAATATTATATGGGCCTGAATCAGTGGTTGGGATGGAATATTCGGAGAATTCTTCCTTGGCAGGTGAAAATCTCCCGATCTTGTTGCCGAGAAGCTCTGCAAACCAGATATCACCTCTGGGGTCAATTGTAATGCCTGCAAGGCTGCCAATAGAGGATACAGAGAAGCCGCCTGTAAATGCCTTTCTATCTGTCTCTGAGAACCCCCATCTCGCTGTATCCGCCCCTTTTGCTGATGGTAATTTATATTCTGAAAATTTTGTGGTTTTGGGATCAAATCTGCCGAGGGCATTGTTCCCCTGCTCTGTGAACCACACAATGCCGTTCTTATCAACAGCAATCTTAAACGGCTGAGAATAGGGGGTAGGAAGAATGAATTCCTTAAATATTGTTTGGCCTGTTTCCTTCTTTGCAGCAGGTGTTTTCTCGTGATCGGATGCGGCAAAAAGGGGCGCATCACCAATGAAAAATGAAAATTGTAAAATGAAAAATATAAAAATTAAAATTATTTTACTCATAAACATATTTCTAAATCTGCATTGTAGGGGCGAGGCGCTGCCTCGCCCTCAGCTCTATTTTTTGCAAAGCCGTTTTACCATGTAAAAGTCGGCTCATACATATGCCTCATCTGCCAGTTGGCATCCTTGTAGCCCTCTGCCTCTCTGGTAAGAGTCAATGTCTCTTCCTCGCCAACCCTCTTTCCTGCCCTGTATTTTCCAACAGAAATCTGCCTCTGCCTCTGCACCCTGTAATACTCACCCACATCAAGTGGCGGCATCCCCATATTTACTCCCATTGAAGGATTATGGCAGGCGTTGCAGCCATGCACCTTTGCATGATAGCCGCTCCTTACAGTAGCAACAGCAATTAATAATCCAACTATTAGCACAGGTATGCTTACTATTAGCTTCCTGCCGGCGGTTAACTTTGCCTTGCCCTCTTTCTTTCTGTGCAAAAAAGGTAGAATCAATAATGACAGAAAGATAATGATGGGCAGGAAGAATGTCCCTATAATCTGAAATTTCTTTAGATTCCCTGTAAGATACCAGAAGGGCTGAAAAAAGAAGATAGAATACCATTCAGGCCCAGGGATATACATACCATCATCCGGCATTGGCACATTCATTGGATCTGAAGGAACTCTAAAATAATAAGATAATATCAACAGCGCCGCAAATATAATAGCCACCATAATGGTAGATTGCACCAGATGATGGGGATAAAATTTTCTCCCCTTTTTGTGTTCGCCTTCCTTTTTCATTTTGCCGCCCCTGTCTTCTTATAATCGCAGTTACACAATGTTCGGACATATTTTACCACACCTTTTATCTCATCCTCAGTTAATGTATAATCAAACGGAGGCATGCTGCTTGAAAACCCAACAGCAGGCCCGCCCTCTTTTACCACTTTAAAAAGCTGTTCATCGCTTCTGGTTGAGAGATAATTCCCGTCTGTATGATTTCTTGGCGGCATCTCCATTGCCTCTGCCTGCGGACCCTTGCCTTTACCATCCTCACCGTGGCAAGGCGTACAATACATCATATAATTGGACTTAGCCTCTGCCTCCTTGCCCTTCCATGCGTCTAATCCTGTATAGCCCTCCTCCTGAGATGCAACTGATTTTGCCTTTTTGTTCTCTTTTTTGCTTTCTGCCATAAGGGTGATGTTAAGATAAGACAGGATACTTATAACTACTATAATAAAAAGCGCCGTCTTCATTCTTTTTCTATTCATAAGCCTTCTCCTATAGGGGATTTAATAAATGTCTTTTTGAGGTTAACATTAAAGCGGCCCAGAGATACCATGTTTTCTGACCATCTTAAAGTGTACAAATAGGAATAAAGCAGAAAAAAAAGGTAAAATCCAAATATGTGTAACAAAACTGCGGCCAACAGTGAATGCCATAAGGATCGGATCTTTTAATGCCTCGCCTATTACAGGCCATGTCCCAATATAATCTGTCCACAGGACAAGAACCCAGTAGCCCCTCCAGTCCCATGGCAGTATGCTGCCTGTAACAGTAAAGAGCATTACAATCATAAACATTGAAAGCCCTGAAAGCCAGTTCAGCTCCCTCGGCTTTTGATACGCCCTGTGCACTATTACACTCACCATGTGAAAGAAGACCATGGCAACGAGGAGTGTAGCGCCCCACCTGTGCATATTTCTCATCAGCCAGCCGAGCGGCACAGAATTACTCATATAAGAAATACTTTCAAGCGCGCTCTCCGGTTTTGGCACATAGAAAAAGAACATAAAGACACCTGTTATTACCTGAAGCATAATAATGAACAGGGCAAGTCCGCCAAAACAATAAAATAGAGTAACATGATCCGGGACAGGATATTCAAGCTGTTTTCTTATCCACTTCCTGATATCCGTCCTTTCATCAAGCCAATCATATATGCTTCCAAACATCTCCTACCCCCTCCTCTATATAAATATAAGACATATAGGGCTTATAAGACCTATATTCGTATTATCCCTTCTTCTCTTCCGGCTGAATTTTATCGTCCTGAAGCTCGCCTGTAAAGTCTATCTTCCAGTTGTTTGCCTGCTTATCAAGCTTAAGATAGATATAGCTTTCTGTCTTGTATTCACCAAAGGCAGATGGCATGCTCATCTCTACAGTCACCTTTGCAATATCCTTTTGTATGTCCGACTTAAGCACCTTGATCTTCATCCCCTCGGGATAACGTTTGACAATATCCCTGAACCTGTCCTCTGTAAGCCTGACATCTTTTGCATTTGTTAATCTATAAGCCTCTGAAATTGCCCTTGTGCCGCCCGTGCTGGTAAATTCATAAAATTTTGTAACCACAGCATCCGGGGTCTCATTAGGCGGCGCAGAGGTTCTGCTGCAGCCTATAGATAGGAGGACTAATAACAGAACCAAACTAAATTTCTTCACTAAACTCACCAGAGCAGTATTCCCTCCCTCTTTTGTCATTCCCATTCTTTTTTCTTTTGCCATGCCTATACTTTTTTTGTCATTTCTGCGAAAGCTGGAATCCAAAGGTATAAAAAATTAGATTCCCGCTTTCGCAGAAATGACATTCATTCAACTCCCTAAGAAAAGATAGGGCATACCCACAGCCAATAGTTAACAGTTAATTGTTAACAGTCAACTGGGTATGCCCTACTCAAATTTTACAAACTACATAAGCCTTCTTTTATTATAGCTTATCTACCTTCTGCACCTCAACATGCTCGCCTGCTGGCAGGAGGCCTCTGTATTTATTAGCCTCTTCATAATCGCCAACCTGCAGTGATGACGGGCCCTTTGGACCATCAACAAAGAAGGTGCCTCTCATCTCAAGGTGTAATGGGCCGCAGAAATGCTGGCAGTAGAACTCATACTCGCCAGCGATATCAGCAACAAATTCTGTCATTACTGATACTCCACGGGGCGCTGCAATATTGGTCTGCATGCCATAGGGCCCATAAATTGTAAATCCCATGGTGACATCCGGGTTCTTTGTAAGGCCTGCTGCCTTATCAATGTTGGTAAATATTATTCTTACCTTGTCACCCTTGTTTACCCTGATATTCCTTGGGACATAACCATAGGAGAATCCTCTGATATGCACCTCTTTTACATCACCCTTTTGCACAATACCCGGCTTCTCAGTGTCCTTTGGCATATAATAGACCTTTGAAAGCCCCTTATGCAGCGGATGAAGCGCTGGTGTTGCCTTCTTTATAAGGCCTCCCTCTTCTGCCTGTCCCATTGTCCAGTCCTTGACAAAGGTTGCAAAGATGGACTTTGCATTGTGAGGCTCGCCATCCACAGGGGTAATCTTTAAGGTCTTGCCATAGGTTTTGCTCTTCTCATTGACATCAATCATCTCAAAGTTAACTGGATAAACAATACCAGTTGCGCTAAAGAGACCTGTTGAGAACTTGTTCAGCGCAGTAACATAATTCATGTCTGCGCTGACATTGATGTGGCCAATCCTGTAGTGGACTGGATATTCATCAACAACCTCAAGCTTGTTCAGGTCAACCTTCACAACGCTGTCTGCAACAAAGCAGCTCTCATAAGCATATTTTGACATCAGCTTATCAGGAGTAACATGCACCCCAGGTTTCGGCACATAGGGTTTGCCGTCTGTCCAGTAGGCATCCATAACAGTATGGAGCGGACCTGCGCCTGTTGGAATGACCTTTTTTACTGCCTGTTTTGCGATGTCAATAATGGTCATTGTTGAAGAGAGCTTGTCACTCACAAGGACATACTTGTTATCTGCTGTAATGTCATGTCCATGCGGGTTCTTGCCAACCGGTATCTCTTTGATCAGCTTAAATGGATCTGTGGAGAATACCATTGTTGTGCTGTGATAGTAATTCCCTGAAAATATGAATTTACCATCCTTGGTTACATCCAGATAGTCAGGCGCGCTCGGCGCTGGCGGGACATCAATTACCATGGTTCTGCCAGTGGCAATATCTGTCTTACCCATCTTGCCTGTAAGCTCACCTGTGGAAAAGAGAGTCTTTCCATCCGGACTCATTGAGATATGATGAATACCAAATGGAAATGGTAAACCAATTATCCTCTCCATAAAACTTGTCTGGAGATTGATTACACCGATGGTATTTGCACCTTTATCATTTACATAGAGGTACTTGCCATCGGGTGTGCCATTTTTGTTACCTGCGTTTGTACCAGAAAATACCGGCTCGTGAAGATCAA
>JACPZJ010000214.1 GCA_016195585.1 Nitrospirota bacterium
AATCGGTATCTTTGCCTCCCTCCGCCTGCTCCTTCTCTGACTCCTTCCCTTGTTTAGAGATTCAAGCTCTTTTTCAAGATTATAAATCCTGTCCTTTACCCGACGCCTGTCCACCTCAAGCCTTGTTTCACCCGGCCCCCTTCCGCCAATGCCTCCTGTTAATCTTGATAAGGCAGTAGACCTTTCAGACAACTTTGGCAAAAGGTATTTCAACTGTGCAAGCTCCACCTGCACCTTTCCTTCCCTGCTGTGCGCCCTCCTTGCAAAGATATCAAGGATAAGCTGTGTCCTGTCTATAACCTTTAATTCTGTTATCTCGCCCAATGCCTTTACCTGTGCAGGTGATAGGTTCTGGTCAAAGATGATTATATCTGCTCCGAGCTGGAGAGAATTTATTATAAGCTCCTTTATCTTGCCGCTTCCGAGAAGATACTTTGGATTTATCTGATGCGGCCTCTGAACAATGGTATCAAGCACAACAAGCTCGTCTGAACGTGCAAGCTCTTTTAATTCTTCAAGGGACTCCTCCTGCTCAGCCTTGCCCTTTGTTGAGGCGCTTACAAGTATTGCCCGCTCCCTTTTATCCCGGACATCATAGCCAATTGCCTTTTTAGATAACTCATCCTCCAATGAATAAACAAATTCCTGAAAATCTATCTCGTATCTATTAAACGGCAACGGCTCATCAACCTGATATGCCTTTTTTTCTTGATTCGGCGGCAGAAGATGCGCTGTATAGATATTTCCGGGAAGGCCATTCTCTAAGAGACCAATGGCAGCAATCATATCAAGCCTCAGCATGGCAAGGTCAGTCAGATCATCCTGCGAGAGAGGCTCATCTTTAAGATGTGTATGAATTAAACGGACGCCGCGCAGCCTCTTTCTTCCAAGACGAAAGTCAGACAAATCAGGTATGAGCAGCTCCTTTTCAGAGCCGACTATTACAAACTGGATTGCGCTTTTCCTGTCTGCAAGTATGCCGATCTGCCTGCCTGCTTCAAAAGACAGCTCAGTCAGATACCGTGCAAGCTCAGCCGTAATAACCACCTCAGGCGGTATCTTTCTCCTGTAGACATGCTCAATCCTTCTCTCAATGCCTGCCTTGAGCCCATTTGTATTTCCGTAGAGTGGTCTGATATTAACTCCTCTTTATTAGATTGTTTGAGGATATTATATTAAAAAATGGACAGGTTAAACAAGGTGTTTTTGGAAAAAGTCTAGGCAGCAGATTATAGTAGGTCTGAAGGCTTGCATATCCTTAGCCATTTTATATGGTTAAAGTCATTGTCATTGGTAATCAGATTCTTTAGATCAAATTCTTTCATCACAGTTAATACAAGTGAATCATTCGTTAACAGTCCTTCCAACCTTCTTATCTTCCCACTTTCACTTATAAGTTCTTTCGTAAGCCCTATAATTTGTATGTTCATCTCGTTAATTTTATCAACATTACGAATGTAAGAAGAAAGCTTTTTGATTATTTCAGGATTCGCCTTTAATTCCCTAACAGGATTTCTGCCGCTAATATAGCCTTTTTCTATTGCCTCTGCTATCATTAATCTGTGTAGCACCTCCGCCAAAATAGATGTCAGTGTATATCCTTTTAGGTCGCCCTTTGCACACTTTATAAGAATCTCCTTACATTCGTCAGATTGGCCGCCGAAGTGGTAAATAAAGATATTTGCATCAATGAATATACTTTCACCTTTTTTTAGCTCATCAAACTTCATATTCTAATTCTTTGTCCTCTGCAATATATTTTAGCGTTTTTCTATCTAATCTTATGCTCCCAGAGGTATTCTCTACCGCCATGACCGCCTTTCTAACATCTAATCCTTTACCAGCTCTAAATTTCTGACTTAAAAACTCCAGAAAATCTATAGCCTCTATCTTTTTGTTCTCAGGAAGGATTTTTAGAATATTTAAAATCTTTTCTTCTGAAATCTCCTTTACTTTTGGCATTGTTTACCTCCTTAATTTATCATACTATCTATATGAACTATTATATATATCATTATCTCATATTTCTTCTTAAAGTCAATATACGATAATATCTCGGCAAAAGTGGCTAAATATACATAATACTGTTGGTCATCCGTGACAGGGATATACCACTTCAGCTTCATGCGCCCAAAGTCTATCCTGAATTTTGGCAAACCCTACAGCGCCTTGTAACCATAATATAAAGTTGTCACTTAATCCTTTTTCTCCCCATTTCTGTCAATATCTTATTGCTTTTTTATGGTTTTTATATTACTTTTATATTGATTATAGTTTTTGTTCTGGTAAAGAACAGAAACTGTATAATAACTTATTAGCCCTCATCAATAAAGGACACGAACAATGGCACATGGTGGAATCCCGATAGGCGAATGGTCAGGGAGTAACGCAACGCGCGAACTTCATGAAACCATTAAACAGTTCAATGAAAAAACTGAAAGGCAAACAGAACAGATGGTCCGTCTTACGAAAGTCATTGCTTGGCTTACTTCCGTAATGTTGGTTGCCGTTATCGTTCAAATTGTGCTGGCCATTAAGGCTATGACGGGCTAACAAGCGCGTGGAGGCGGACGAGGTGAAGCGACGCACTGTTTCCTGTTGGTTCCGTGGCCGCGCCGCTCACGCGCTGCGTTAACCTAAAAATATGATGATATTAATTAAAACTATCATTCTCATATTACTATTTGGCGTATTTATTGCACTATGGCGATTAATTGGAAAACACCCTGAATCAATTATCAAGATGTTTCCATTTATTAATAAAAGAATTGATTGGAAAATAAGCAATATTGAAAATAATTTGCATATTTTTTCCGCAGAAACCTTGACAGGAAAGGAAGCTGAATTTATAAACGAAAGATTACCAGAGAAAAATAAAGTCATTCCCTCGCCTTGACTCCCTTCCCAAAATCAGCAGTGATGTTTGGTTTTTTAATCACAGCCCACTTGCCTTTCCGCTTCTGTTTTCCTTTATCACTTTTGAGTGTTATTATTTTCACAGACATGGTATAATTAAATCGTAAAAAGTGAGGTGAGTTTATGACAAATAAGTCTATAAAAGATAATCTTATTGCCCAGCTTAATAAACTTCCTTATGACCTTCAGCTCCGTGTCCTTGATTTTGCAAAGACCTTGGCGCCAAAAGGTGTTGAAGGTAAAAGCCTTTTACAGTTTGAAGGTATTATTCCGCAAGATGATTTACAGTTAATGTCCAAGGCTATAGAGGAAGGCTGCGAAAAGGTTGATATAAGTGAATGGTAGATATCTTCTGGATACAAATATTATAATTGCCCTCTTTGCTGAAGACCCATCCATTCATGAACAAATATCCCATGCTTCTGAAGTTTTCATTCCATGTATTGCCATTGGAGAATTATACTTTGGGGCATATAAGTCGCAGCAAGTTAAGGAAAATATTAACAGAATAGATAAATTTACTTTAAATAATACCGTGCTTGCATGCAATGCAGAAACGGCAAAGCTATATGGCCGTATTAAAAGGCATTTGAAAGAAAAAGGCCAGCTAATCCCTGAAAATGATATATGGATTGCTGCGAGCGCTCAGCAATATGAGCTTACACTGGTTACAAGAGATACACATTTTGATGTCATAAAGGATTTAAAAGTTAAGGCTTGGTAAAAACTTACCGCACTCATTAAGCGCCCTTCCCAAAATCAGCAAGGACTTAAATATAGCAAGAGATAGAATGAAGGATGACCAGAAGAAAAAGAGGTATAAGGAAAATATTTTTATTTTAATTTCCGTTCAGAATGGTTTTCTATCTTGACAATGCGGCGCTGAGCGGTGCCCGAAGGGCATCCGTCTCCAGTGCCTTGTTCTCCCCGCAGCGGAGCGAAGGGGAGAATAAGCGTATGGAAAGTATGTGTCTATCAATATGGGGAAAGAACAGGGCAGGCCCGGCCTTCGCAGCCAAAGCGGCTGCTTCGGCGGAGTAGGTCACAGAGGCCTGCCCCTACATGGTGTTCCCCCTCCCTTGATGGGAAGGGGTGGGGGGTAAAATAAAATCTTTTCCTTAATGCCCCGTCTTTAGCTCCGCTGGCGGGAGTTTTTCTACCTTTACCTCAGGGTGCATTTCTCTGTGCTTGCTTCCTGTGTATGCATACTGCATGGTCTCTTTATAAAATTCAAAGTGCTTGCTGTTGTCAGCCTTGACATCGCCGAGCTTGTCTCCAGCCTTTGCTGGCGTTACCTTGACCACAGTATCATACCAGCCCTGAGAGCCGCCGATCGGGTCTGCTGAGGCAGGGATTATGTCATTTGGATTAACACCCTCTGCCTTCCACCAGATATTCTTCATATCAGGGTCTTCTGTGCCGCCCCACATTGAAGGCGGTTCATTCTTTTTGGCTGCTGCCACCCTTCCGAATTTAGTGCCGAGCGTATTGGAGACAGCCACTACCTTTGGATGTATGCCCTCTGTAACCCTTGCCTTTGTTACTATATAGCCGACCGGGCTTGTGATCCTTATCAGGTCTCCGTGCTTGATGCCGAGCTTGTCCGCAGTTGCCTTGTTGAGCCATGCCGGGTTGCTGTGCACAATCTCTGTCAGCCACTTTACATTCGGTGTCCTTGACTGAGTATGCACATTCCACTTAAAGGTGGTGAGTATCATGTCATCGTCTTTTAATTTTGATGAGCCGTCCTTGTTCCAGTGCCATGGATGCGCCTTGAATGTTGGCAATGGATTGAAGCCGTATTTCTCATAGCTCGCAGCATGTATATTGATCTTTCCATCAGAGGTGCCGAATCCCTTATATTTTTTGCCGCGGATTGTTGCCTTGCCATTTGCATCCTCTTTATAAGGGATGCCATACTCAGGTTTAATCTCATTGCCGTTTTTATCAACAATCTTGCCTGTTGCAGGGTCAAGCGTCCCGTAGATTGGCCATACGCCGTTCTTTTTTAGAAAGTCATAACCGCCGACATCTTTAAGGCCCGGAATATTGTCAAACTGCCTTCTCACATAATCCTCTGCATTCTTGAACTCCCAGTATTTCTTCATGCCGCGCTTGCCATCAGGGTCTATCTTGTGGATTATACTTTTGAGTGTCTCCCTGTATTCTATTGCCTCTCCGAGCGGTTTTATAACAGCCTGTCTTATGCCGACCCATGGCCAGAGACTTGAAGGCATGCTCTCAGGGTCGTGCCTTTCAAGGTAGCTGCAGTCAGGAAGGATTATATCCATGAGATTGGCTGTCTCCTGCATCTGGTTAGAAAAGGTAAAGCTGAAAGGTATAAGCTTTTCATCCATCAAGACCTCTCTCCACACACTTGCAGCAGGATGTGTATAGCCTTCGCAGCACATATAGTTCATATATACGCTGACCTTCTGTTTCCCCTCTTTTATCCAGAAAGGCACAAGATGAGAGACCTTATGTTCTGCCAGAGGATAATCAGGCGGTGTTGAAAGATAGCTCGGCTCTTTGCCACCAGCAGGTTTTGGCTCTGGCTGGTCATAGTCCATGCCCCTCGGCAGGCAGTACCCGCCCTTTTTCTCCACATTGCCTGTAATTATCGGCAGGAGCATTATTGCCCTTTCATTATATGAGCCATAGAGGTGTTTTGCAGGCCCCCTGTAGGTATATGTTGTGGCAGGTTTTGTAGACGCGAACTCAATTGCTATCCTTTTAATATCCTTTGCAGACATGCCTGAATATTTCTCAGCCATCTCAGGCGTGAACTGTTTTAGATAGGCAGACAACTTATCAGCGCTGTAATTTGTCCAGTCATTGATAAAATCAATGTCTGCAAGGCCCTCCTGCATAATCACATTTGCCATTGCGAGCGCAACAATGCCGTCTGTTCCCGGGAATATCGGGAACCATTCATCCGAACGACCCGCAGTATTAGAGAGCCTTACATCAAAGGTTACGAGCTTTGCCTTGTTATCTGCAATGCCCTCTGCAATCCTCTGTGAATAAGGATTCATGAAATATGCTGCCTAAAGGATATTGCTGCCAAAGTTCAGGATGTACTTTGTATTGGCAAAATCAGGCGTCTCTATGTCCGGCCCCCATGTTGGCTGCATCCCTATCTTTTTGCTGGATTCACAGGTAGAGGTATGGTTCACGCCTGTATTTGTGCCAAGGGTCTTCATGAATCTTCCTGTTGCGCCGCCGCTTCTGTCTCTGCCCCATTTTAGCATTATCTCATTGGGATGGCCTTTGTCTACAACTGCCTTTATCTTATTTGCAACCTCTGTTATTGCCTCATCCCATGATACCATTTTCCACTTGCCCTCGCCCCTCTTTCCAGCCCTCTTTAAAGGATAGAGTATCCTGTCCGGGTCATAGATGTGCCACATGCCTGAATTCCCTTTTGCGCAGAGCCTTCCCCTTGTGGAGACATGCTTGTCATTTCCCTCAAGCTTTCTGACCCTTCCGTCTTTAATATATGCAAGCCCTCCGTCTTCAACATTGCAGACAAGGCATGTGTATGGGACTACCTTATCAAAATCAGCGCCCTTGATCTTGCTCTTGTCAATTGCAACACCCTTGCCTCCTAATCCCAGTTCATCTGCATTGGCAAAGAGGCTGTCTCCAATGGCAATAGCTGCGCCTGATGCAATGCCAAACTTTACAAAGCCCCTTCTTGTAATCTTCATTATCATCACCTCCTTTTATTTCCCATGATTCACAGGGGTATTTGGCGTCCACCCTTTGAACACAGGGCCAGTGTTTTGTGAAATAATGTCATTGTCAAAATCCTTTGGGTCTATCTGCCTTCCGCCTTTTAATGCCTCATAGTCAATATGGCCTGCCTCAAGGCCAATGTAATAGACGCCGGAACCCCCGCCGTCATCCGCAGGCATAAGTGTCCTTGTTGGATTAGAGGCAATGAGCTTTGCAACTACGCTCTTGCGGTCAGAGATGTCCCCAAAGACCCTTGCCCTTCCAATGCATGTCTGGGCGCATGCAGGGACAAGGCCTTTCTCTACCCTGTGGCTGCAGAATGTGCATTTCTCAGGAAGGCTGGTTAGAGGATTAATAAACACCGCCTCCAACGGGCATGCCTCAATAGCAGCCTTTGTCTCTGTCTTTATCTGGCTTGGCGTCCTTTTTTCCAGCTTCTTGTAGTCTATGAGGACAATGCCGTCATCGGTTTTGTAAAAGCTGCCAACGCCGTTATTCTCTGACGCCTCAATGCACGGCGCCTCCTCACAATGGTCGCAGAGGATTGGAAAGAAGTGGCGCTTCACATAAGGATACCGCCCCTTTTCATAATACCTCACATGCGTCCTCCACACGCCGAGCGGCACCTCATTCTCTGCCTTGCATGCTACTGTGCAGGCATTGCAACCGATGCACCTTCTTAAATCAATTACCATTCCCCATCTTGGCATAATATTCACCTCCTTTGTTTAAGATGATTACACAGATTCCCCCTCACCTTAATCCTCTCCCCAATGGGGAGAGGAAATAAAGATAAAATACCCTCTCCCCTGTGGGGAGAGGGATAGGGTGAGGGGTTAATTTGTTTTGAGTTTTGTAGGGCAATCCAATAGGGTTGCTATATATATATTGGTAGGACAGGCGTCCCGCCTGTCTGACAGCCGAGACGGCTGTCCTACCCTTGAAGACATCCGTTCCCTTAACATCCTCCTTGTTGATGATTCAAGGGACAACCGTCTCCCAAATCCCGATATAGAGATGGCAAAAAAGAGAAAGACCCTCATGGATAAAAGGTTTCAGATGATAT
>JACPZJ010000220.1 GCA_016195585.1 Nitrospirota bacterium
GCATATTCAGGAACAAGATATCCTTTGGCCAGAAAGAGGCGCTCATCCTGAATTTTGAGGCCGACGGCACAAAGGGCATTTTTAAAAGACTGTTAAATGAACGTAGACCCATATCTGCAAGGAGCAAATACGAGATTGCAGAGTCAGGTCTGCCTGATGATATAACCTCCCTCCATATATTTCCCCTGTTAAAGGGGGAGAGTATTATTGGCCTGATAATCCTCTTCAATACTGATATTACAGAGGATGACAAAAAGATAATTGCATCTTACTGCAATCAGGTTGCCCTTGTCCTTGAGAATCTCAGCCTGAAAACAGAGCTTCAGGAGAAGCTTAAGAACCTCTCTATCCTGATGGAGATAAACAAGGCAGTAGGATCAACACTGGACTTTGAGGAATTAATGAGGATCATACTTGATAAATCCACAGAGCTTACAAAGGCTGCGCAGGGTTCATTAATGATATTTGATGAGTCAAAGATGGAGCTTGCCATAAAGGCAACAAAGGGATTTAATGAAAAGATCGTTGAGCAATTCCGCATAAAGCCCGGAGAAGGCATTGCAGGATGGGTGCTCAAGGAAGGGGTGCCGGTTGTTGTAAGAGATATAGAAAAGGATGAGCGATTCGGAAAGAAAAACAGGCCGCGGTACAAGACAGGCTCATTTATATCCATCCCATTAAAGATCAATTCAAGGACTGTGGGTGTATTAAATATTGCAGACAAGATAACAGGCGAGGTCTTTTCAGAGGATGACTTAAATCTCCTTTTGTCCTTTGCAACCCATGCCTCTATCGCTATAGAGCGCTCTGAATATTACAATAAATCAGAGGTATTAAAGAAGATATCTATTACCGACCCGCTTACTGAGCTGTTGAACAGGAGATATTTTGAAGAGCGGCTTATGGAAGAGATGGAGCGGTCAAGAAGGTATCGCTACCCGCTTTCTCTTATAATTTTAGATATAGATGATTTTAAAAATTATAATGATGTAAACGGCCATCTGGTGGGTGATGAGGGATTAAGGATTACAGCATCCTGCATAAGAAATGCTGTAAGGACAATAGATGTTGTTGCAAGATACGGCGGCGAGGAGTTTGCTGTAATCCTTCCCCAGACAAAAAAGGAGGTGGCATCCCTTATTGCAGAAAGGATAAGGACAGAGGTGGAGAAGACCTATTATCCAATGGAGGAGACCCAGCCGAGCGGCGAATTTACCATAAGCCTCGGCCTTGCCGCATACCCTGAGGACGCAAAGGAGATGCTGGAGCTTATAGATAATGCAGATAAGTCAATGTATGCCGCCAAGATAGCCGGCAAAAACAGGGTGGTAACATTTTCACCGGGCCTCTTAAACAAAAACAGTTCAAATCCAATCATCTTAACTAATAGCAGCTATACGCCTGCCTCATTTCCTGCGGAGCTGACACTTAAAGAGATTAATGAGTGAAAGAGTGCGATTACCGCTAAATTCTTT
Source organism: Nitrospirota bacterium (assembly GCA_016195585.1). Taxonomy (GTDB): domain Bacteria; phylum Nitrospirota; class CAKKRA01; order 9FT-COMBO-42-15; family 9FT-COMBO-42-15; genus JACPZJ01. The sequence continues at coordinate 1,476 of JACPZJ010000220.1, forward strand.
TGGCGATGCCCATTCCTGCTAAGCAAACATAAAGATAAAACCCCTTGCGAAAAAATCTTAACGTCAAGTTTTTTCATCAAATCAATCCCCATGAAATCGTATGCCCCCTAACTTTGCACTATTGTCAAGAGGCATCAAAATATTATACTTGCCAATGAAGGTTATGATGTATAATAAAAATAAAATGGAAAAAAGTCTGATATAAAAACTTCCGCGATCGCGCCATCTATATACTGCATTATTACTGAATAAAAAATAGCGAAAGGAGCAAGGTTATGCGGCGGTGGAAAAAAGAAATAAAGGACAAGGCTGTTATTATTGACTTATTGAATACCTGTCATGTGGGCAGACTGGGGACAAATGGTAAGGATGGCTATCCGATGGTGAAGCCATTGAACTTTGCATACCATGATGGAAAGATTTATTTTCATACTGCAAAGGAAGGGGAAAAGATTGACGATATCAAGCGGGACAACCGCGTTTGCTTTGAGGCTAACCAGCCCATCGCCTATGTGAAGGGGACTAAGGATAATCCATGCAAGGCTGAATATCTTTACCGGAGCGTGATTATTAGAGGCAGGGCATATATTATTGAGGACAGGGCTGAGAAGATATTTGCCCTGAGATGCCTTATGGAAAAATATCAGCCAGAGGGTGGTTATGGTGGCGAATTCCCTGAAGAAAAATTGCAAATAACAGGCATTGTCATGATAGATATTGAGGAGATGGTGGGCAAGGAAGACCTTGGTAAAGAGAGACATAAAGAGGCTGTGCTAAAGGTATTAGATGGTAAAGTACAATTGCCAATAGCGCTGGAATAAAGCTGCTCAATCCAATATCTATTGAACTAACTGGAGAGAAAAAACAAGGTAATGATAAGTTTTTCTTGTCATTGAAACTCGGACTGAGCCTTTTTATTTTGTGGTGGTTGATATGAGATGGGATGCAGAAAAATATGATGCGACAAAGGCCCCGCAGATTGATGCTGGAAAAGAGCTTATTGCCATGGCAAAAATCCGTGATTCTGATTCAATACTTGATATCGGCTGTGGCACAGGAAAGCTTACCATTGAACTTGCGAATCTGGCAGCAAAGGGTTTTGTGGTTGGTATTGACCCATCTGAAGAAATGCTTGAGAAGGCAAGAAGAGTATCTAATCAGGTTAAGAACATCTCTTTTATTCAAATTCCTGCTCAATTAATGGACTTTAATGAGAGGTTTGACCTTGCATTTTCAAACTCAGCGCTTCAATGGGTAAAGGAACAGCAACAGGTGATGGAGTCAGTTTATCGTTCATTGAAACACGGAGGCAGAATTGCATTCCAACTTCCAGCAGATAATTTTTGCAAGGAATTTCTTAATTACACGGAAAATGCCATAGCTATTTTGAATTATAAAAAGTTTTTTGCCGATTGGAAATCACCGTGGTATTTTCCAACAGATGAAGAATATGAAGGCAAATTGAAAGCGGCCGGATTTAAAAACATCAATATCTTCTATAAAGATTACAGTCTTGTTTTTGAAAACATAAATGAGGTTCTTGACTGGTGGGCTTCTGCTGGGCTAAGGCCATACCTATCTGTATTGCCAGAAAAGGAACAGGAGTCTTTTAAAAATGCCTTTGTGATAGGTTTTGAAAACAACAGGACAGACAGAGGCATTGAGTTTGGTTTCAGAAGGCTCTTTGCATTTGCAGAGAAACTATGAACAAGCAGGATTTCTTAGACATAGACCGCATTGCCTTCTTTGGCAGAACCTATAGCGAATACCTGAGCATGTTTGGCCTTGATGAGGCCATTCTGAAAAAGGGCAGGATATTGGACTGTCCTGCAGGCGCGTCTTCCTTTGCAGCAGAGGCGCATCAATTAGGCATTGATGCTGCTGCATGTGATATCAAGTATAATCATAAAGTTAATGAACTCATAGAGAAATGCAAAAGAGACATGCAGCATGTGTTTGAAAAGTTTGATGAGGCAGAGCATCTTTATGTATGGAAATATTACAAGAGCAAGGACGAGGTTATTGCTTTAAGGAATAAGGCGCTAAAACTGTTTGCTGAGGACTTTCCTGTCGGGTTTAAAGAGAAACGATATGTAGATGCAGAACTTCCCCATCTGCCATTCCCTGATAAAAGCTTCTCCCTTGTTCTTTCAGGTAATTTTCTGTTTCTCTATGGCGACAGACTTGATTTGGACTTTCATAGAGCATGTATAAAAGAACTCATCAGAGTATGCTCAGGTGAGGTTCGCATATTCCCCCTTGTCGGCCTTGATGCAAAGCCATATCCGTATTTAAACGAAATATTATCATTTCTTGATTCTGAAGGCATAAAGGCGGAAATAGTCAAAGTGCCTTTTGAGTTTCAAAAAGGGGCAAATAAGATGATGAAATTGTGCATTAGATGATATCAATTTATGCTCCATCGATTGATACAACAATAGCATCAATCGCTGTATTGAACAGGATTCCGCTTTTTACAAAGGATGAGCATTTTAAGGTAATAGCAAGGCATTCTGAATTAAAACTCTTTTTACGATAAGATTGTCTGTGAATGAATTATAGGCCTTGACTTTACAGTTTGATGATGCAATAATAGAATCATAATGACTCATTTGTGAGTCATTATGGAGGTGATTAGATTTGAAGCAGATTACAATAAGGGGCATCCCTGATGAGATTGAAAAGACAATAAAAAAAGAGGCCAAGGCAAAAGGGCTGAGCCTCAACAAGGCATTTATCTCGCTGCTTGAAAAGGCAACAGGTTTAAGGGCAAAGGGAAAGAAGAAAAAGGTCTTATATCATGATTTAGACCATCTTTTTGGTATATGGACAAAGGAAGAGGCTGCTGCCTTTGACAAAAGCCTTAAGCTTCAGAGGGAGATAGATGAGGAATTATGGAAAAAAACAGGATAATACTGGATACATCAGGCTATTCTGCTTATTTAAGAGGAAACCCTGCGATTGGACTGGCGATACAGCAGGCTAATGAGATATTTTTCAACCCAATTATAGTCGGTGAGTTATTGACTGGCTATATAATGGGAAAAAGCGAAAAGAAGAATAGAGCAATACTTCAGGATTTCCTTTCCTCTTTGAGGGTGCAGATAGTGGATATTGATGAAGAAACATCAGAGAGATACGCTATAATCATGAATCATCTCCGTACAAAAGGCACACCTATACCTACTAATGACTTATGGATAGCAGCCTCTGCTATGCAGCATGGATTAATGGTTTTAACAACCGACAATCATTATCTCAAAGTCCCACAGATTATAACTGACTATTATCAGGCAGGGTAAAAAAATATTTATCGCATAGGAGAAAATTATGGAAAAACGGTTTGCCTTTTTTTATTTCATGAAAAAAGAGCCAGAAAAAAATAAAGGCGGTTGTGCCTTTGCATATTGAGTATTGGCATAAACTCAAATTGAACAAATATCTCGGCGGACCCTTTGCTGATAGAACAGGGGGGCTGATTACCTTTGAAACAGAAAATATGGATGAAGCAGCAAAGATTATCATGAACGACCCCTTTGTTTTGCAGAATCTCATTGAAAGTAAATACATCAAAGAGTGGGCTGTGGAATAAGGCTCTGTCCAACAGCAGTACAAATGGAAAGCATGTAAACCTGACAGCTTTGTTTATGCAGCAAACCGTTATCTGAAATATCTCGCATTGGGAAAAGAATAAGATTATGACAGAATTCAACAAATCTAAATGGGCAAACGCTGAGTTCACACAGGAATACAGAGATAATGCAGATGTTTATATCGTAGAGCGAAGAAGATTATTAGAAATAATGAAATCCTTCTACAGTTATTTTCTCGGCAACAAAGGGTATAACACTGTTCTTGATCTTGGCTGTGGAGACGGTATTATTACCCAGGAGTTGCTTACAGTTGATAAATCACTTTCTGCAACCCTGTTTGACGGCTCTGCGGATATGTTGAACAAGGCGAGAGAAAGGCTCAAGGAAGTTAAAAATATTCAGTATATTCACGCAAGTTTTCAGGA
>JACPZJ010000213.1 GCA_016195585.1 Nitrospirota bacterium
ATTACCTTTACAGGGTGAGGCTCAAAGGTAAGCACAACGCTGCTGCCTCCTGTCTCCTTTGCGCGGGATACAATCTTTTTTAATATGGTCTGATGTCCCAGATGAACACCGTCAAAATTGCCGATAGTGAGGATAGGTTTTTTTAATTCCCCTCTAAAATCTTTTAATTCTTTATATATCTTCATTACCTTGCAATTTCCGCCTCTTTCTGCTTTGCCACAACAACCAATAAATAGTTTTTGGGATCCAGATATTTTTTGGCTATTCTTAAAATATCTTCTTTTGTTACTGCATTGACCCTCTTTGGATAATCTGTAAAATAGTCAAGGCCGAGTTCATAGAATTCAATAAGCGCAAGAAGTTCCGCCATCTTTGTATTTGAATCCATCCTGAGGGGAAAGCTCCCCACGATATATGATTTTGTATCATTCAGCTCGCTGTCTTTTACAGGGTTTGTCCTGATATCTTCTATATGTTTTAATATGGCGGCTATGGCCTTATTCGCATTTTCATTTTTTGTCTGCATCACAACCCTGAACGGCCCGGGATATAACCGCGAATCAAACCCGCTTGATACACTGTAGGCAATGCCCTGATTATCCCTTATATCATCCACAAGCCTTGATGAGAATCCACCGCCGCCAAGTATGTAATTCATCACTATTATTGGATAAAAATCGGGATTCTTTCTGCTTATGCCAATGTGGCCCATATATATCGTGGCTTGTGTAAGGTCTTTATCAATAAGCTCGGCGCTCTTGCCTGTCAGCTTTGGCGGCAGTGGTATCTTCGGAAAATCTGTTTTTTTCTTCTCCCATTTTCCGAAATATTTTTCAATAAGCGCTGCCGCCTCCTCTAATGTAATATCCCCGACAACAGCCATGATTATATTATTGGGCCTGTAATATTTCCTGTGAAAATTTATTATGTCCTCTTTCTTTATTTTGGGGAGCGTATCCTCAAGCCCCTCAGACGGCCTTGAATATGGATGCTTTAGATAGAGTATCTTTGCAAATGCCTTTGCAGCCACAGACCCGGGCTCATCCTTCTGATTTATTATACCGGTTATGACATGGCTTCTTATCCGTTCTATCTCTTTTTCATCAAAGGCAGGATTCATTAATATATCAGAGAGGAGATCAAGGCCGAGGGCTACATCCTTTTTTAATATTGAAAGGCTTGCTGCCGCATAATCCAAATTTGCGCTTGTGCCGATAGAGCCGCCCACAAAGTCTATCTCCTCTGAAATCTGCTTCGCTGCCCTCGTCTTTGTCCCTTCTGTAAGAAGTTCTGCTGTCAGGTTGGCGAGCCCTGCAAGCTCTTCAGGCTCATATATTGAACCTGCCCTTATCTTTACATTTACAATTACCGTTGGGATGGAGTGCCTCTCCTGCAGGAGTAGGACAATGCCATTTTTCAGAACTACACGTTTTGGTTTTTCCTCTGCCTCTGCGCCTGTGTATAAAAATAACAGGGTCATCAAAATAAATAAAATCTGAAATCTACTTTTCATTTACTATTGCCCCTTTCCGTTTGATTTTACTGGTATGAGTATGCCCGCAGTCCTGTTCTTTTCTGTAAAATATGCCTTTGCCACGCGCATGATATCCTCTTTTGTCACCCTTCTTATGTTGTCAACATAGGCATCAAGATATTTATGGCCGACGCCTATTGTCTCAAGCTGTCCGATTTGCATTGCCTGATAAAAGATAGAGTCCTGTGCAAATATAAATGATGCCTCAATCTGATTCTTTGCCTTCTCAAGCTCCCTGTCAGCGGCAGGCTCTGTCTTTAATCTCTCTATCTCTGCATAAAGCGCATCCTCAAGCTCCTTTGTTGTCTTGCCCGGTTTTAATCCGCCGTAAAAATAAAAGAGGCTCGGGTCAGCGGCTATCCTGTCATAATCCCCGCCTGCATAAAGTGCGAGCTGTTTTTCATAGACAACATCCTGATACAGCCTTGAACTCTTTCCGGCAGAGAGGATATTTGACAAGACCTCAAGGGCAAACTCATCCTTATGTCCGATATTCGGCACATGATAGCCGAGGAACACAAAGGGGAGCTGCGCCTCCTTGTGTATGGTTACCCTGCGCTCGCCGAGCTGTTCAGGCTCTTTGATATTAATCTTAGCCGGCGCCTTAGCCTTTGGCAGCCTTTCAAAATATTCCTTTAGCTTTTGCATGAGCGTCTTTGTATCAAAATCGCCAACAACAACTATTGTGGCGTTATTCGGGGCATAATAGGTTTTGTAGTGATTATAAAGGTCATCCCTTGACAGGGAATCTATATCAGACATCCAGCCTATTATAGGCGAGTGATAGGGATGAACCTTGAAGGCCGCTGCATACAGCTCCTCAACAACAAGTGATGTCGGGTCATCCTCTGTGCGCTGCCTCCTCTCTTCCTTCACAACATCCCTCTCTAATTGAAACTCCTTTTCATCAATCAAAAGATTCACCATCCTGTCAGACTCAAGCTCTAAGGATAGATAAATCCTGTCGCTTGCAAAGACCTCAAAATATGCAGTGTAATCCCTGCCTGTAAAGGCATTCTCATTCCCGCCGTTTTTTGCAACGATTTTTGAAAACTCACCCTTGCCATGTTTTTGCGTGCCTTTAAACATCAGATGCTCTAATAAATGTGACAGCCCTGTCTTTCCTGTAACCTCATTCCGCGCCCCTACCTTATACCACACCTGAAAGGTTACTGTCGGAGCCTTGTGCTCCTCCATTGTTATTACCTTCAGGCCGTTGGAAAGAACAAACTCCTCCACCTTTTTCGCAAAGGCGGGATTAGCGCTGAATGAGGCTATGATAACAATCAGGATAATTAAACCTTTTTTTAAAAGATACATTTAAAACCTCCTCATTAAAAATCCATTTTATATGCTGTTTTTTTCAGGGTTATACTGTTTCTGCTTTTTGTGGAAGATAGCATCAGCGGTATCCTGAATAAAGGCAGGCAGCACCTTCATCCCGTTTTTGTTTAAATCCCTGCTAAGGGATGTAAGGGTATTGTAGTAATACTCCTTTGGAAAGACACTGTAGCTGATGGCTACAGAGAATATTAAAAGGAGTATAAGGAAGAATGTAACCTTCATCCTTTGCCACAACTCTATCTGATTTCTTCTGCTTTTTATCCTGTTTATGGAATACCTCAGCCTTTTCCCCATGGACTCCTTTTTTACTGGTTCAAAGGCAACAAGTATAGCATCAAAGACATTTATTATCCATAATAAAGATGCAATAAATATCAGTATTAATGATACTAACAATATTGTTTCAAAAGTGGACCTTTCATGTTCCATGTCAATTGACGGCCAGAGGACCGTACTGGAAATAATAACAGTGAGGCAGAAGAGTCCTACAAAAAAAGAAAAAAGATATATGGCGCCCTTTTTAGGCTGACCGTTTATAATCTGGCCCCACCCCGGTATTAATGTGGATGCAATGCCGCTCAAAAGAGGATGCTCGGTTCCATTAAAAGGTTTGCTCCTCCTCTTCTCTGCCTGCCAGTAGGCGCTTATTATATTCCCAAACCAGACAAGCATTACAATAATATAAAGGAAGAGAAAGAGGAAGATAATATTTACAGGCGTAAGACCGATGCCTTTTAAATAATCAAATATAGCAGACCAGTTTGTCAGCAATAGATAGAAGGTGCCCCATGATCCAATCATGGAAAGAGCAAGAATAAGGCCTGTTCTTATATTATTATTATAAATCTGCCCGCCCCCCCAGAGGAAAATAGAGAGTGTAGCGGCAAGGGCAGGGTTCTTTTCTGCTGAATCAAAAGAGGGTCCACCCCTTTGCGCCTCTGTGGTTACACCCTTTTTAGGGTCTAATTCCTCTATAAGATTAGTTATATCCCAGACCTTTTTCGTCATAATAGACCTCTCTTGATATGATATTTAAACTTAAATTTTATGTCAAGATAAAAGAATTTGTGGTATACTACCCAAATTCTTTGTCTGGGAGGAGGCAGGAGGATGAACAGGAAAGGCTTTTTTTCTAAATA
>JACPZJ010000221.1 GCA_016195585.1 Nitrospirota bacterium
CAATCTGCACGCCCCTGCTTGGCCTTAATTTCACAGAGGCGCCTGCCATCTTTGCAATTTTCGTAACCCAAGGCCCCGCAGCATTTACAATAATCTTAGCCTCAATATCCTCTGCCTTCCCGGAAATCTTATCCTTGACCCTTATCCCTTTGACCCTCTGCCCCTTCTTTATAAACCCTGCAACCTCTGCATGATTCCTTATCTCTGCTCCTGCCTCTCTTGCAGACAGGGCATTTAAAACAGTCAGTCTGAATACATCAATGCCCCACTCATCCATTGACAAGGCGCCGACAATATCATGGGAGAGCCCGGGCTCTAATCTCAATGCCTCTTCTTTTGTGAGCCTTGTATGCCCTTTTCCACTTTTATACTTCTGAAATTTGTCGTAAACCTTTAGAAATGCCTCCCACTTTTCAATGCCATATTTATCGTCCTTCATTACTGGTATGAGAAAAGGGATTCTGAATATCAGGTTGGATGCGATATTTTGTATGTAGCCGCTGTCAATGCAGGAGAGCCTTGTTGTCTCTACATCAAATAATAGATAGCGGGAGCCGCCATGTATCATGCCGCCGCATGCGCCTGTTGTGCCGGCAGAGAAGTCCTTTTTTTCTATGAGTATTGTCTTAAGCCCGCGGAGCGCGGCATCCCGCGCAATGCCTGTCCCTGTTGCACCGCCGCCGATTACTGCTATATCGTAAGTCTTTGACATTGGCTCCCTCTTTTCACCCTCCCCTTAATCCCCTCCCTGCCTGCGGCAGGCAGGCCATCAAGGGAGGGGAAATAAAAAATATTCTCTCTCCCCTTGTGGGAGAGGGTTAGGGTGAGGGGTTCATACCACTGACATTATTCTTGTCAGCCGCGTTAACTTAATCAGATGAGCAAAAAGACCTCTTATCTTTAATCTGCCGCTTAAAAGTTTTTTTATTATTCCCCTCCCTGTCTCATCAAAATAATAAGGAAGTCCTCCAATAATCTTTATCCTGCTCAAGTCTAATATAGTCTCTGAGTCTGTTATAATCTTTATTTCTGGCTCTTCAGATATATTGCCATCTATTATCAGTTGGCCGTTCTGAAATCTTAATAATACTGCCACATCAATATCATTTGCAGAAAGGCTGACAGTGGTATTCAGCCTTTGCAGGTCATTTATCTTCTCAGGCCTTCTTTCAATATTCTGCCTTATCAAATCAAAGAGTATGTTAGCAAGGCCATTTTCCTCCGCACCCTTGCTAAGCTCAATTTTTATATCTGAATTCCGGCTTCTGTCTTCTGTATTCTGCATTACCTCTACCACGCCTTCTCCAGTAATTTTAAAACCTCATCCGGCCCCGATGGCGTCCTCGGATTATATATAACTGCCGGGTCTGCCATTGCATCCTCTGCACAGGCATGCAAACCCTCTTTTGATACATTAACATCACTGAGCCTCATTGGAAGTCCTATCTCCTCGGTCAGCCTTTTAACGGCATAAATTGACATTTCAGCCGCCTCTCTCAATGTTTTTCTATGAACATCTATGCCTGCTGCATCTGCAATCGCTGCATACTCCTTTTCACAGACGCCAAGATTATATTCCATTCCATAGGGAAGTAATATAGCGTTTGCAATGCCATGATGAACGCCAAATTTCCCGCCAACTGCATGCGCCATTGCATGGACAATCCAGAGCTGGGCATTTGAAAATGCAATGCCTGCTATTGTCGCTGCAATCTGCTGCTGGCCTCTTGCAGCAATATCATTTCCATTCTCAACGCACTGCGGCAGATATCTGAAGATCATCCTGATTGCCTGCAAGGCAAGGCCATCTGCTATTGGCTGCCTCTGCAGGGAGTGCATGGACTCAATGGCATGAGATAAGGCATCCATTCCTGTTGCAGCAGTAATATCAGTAGGGAGATTAATAGTCAATTCAGGGTCTAAGATTGCTGTATCTGGTATCAGATGATTATCTCCAAACACAAGCTTTATCCCCCTGTCATGGTCTTTAACAACTGCAATATATGTAACCTCACTCCCAGTCCCAGCAGTTGTTGGCACAGCAATATGCGGTATAAGCCGCCTCTTTAAAATCTGCCATCCCTGATAATCCTCAAGCCTTCCGCCCTCTGTTAATAGTATTGCCATCCCCTTTGCAGTATCAATAGAGCTCCCGCCTCCGACACTTATCAGTATATCCGCATCAAGCCCCTTTGCATATTTTACCGCCCTGTCAATAATGTATACGCCTGTATCAGGCTTCACCTCTGAAAAGATGCCAACACATCTCTTGCCGAGAAGCTCTTTTATCCTGTCAATTATGCCTGTCGCAACAAGCCCCTCATCAGTAATTATTACAGCCCTCTTTTTATTCAGGCTGTCCATCTCCGGGCCAATATCATTTACAGCGCCGGCGCCAAAGACAATCTTTGTTGGATTGTTGAAATTAAAAGATAGGTCTGATGTGTAATCGGGCATAGATTTTACCTCATGGTTTTTTCTGATTTTTAGTCATTTTGCTGAACTGGTATTGTAAAAATAAATTTGCTTCCTTTGCCATATTCGCTTTCAACCCATATCCTCCCGCCGTGTAGTTCAACAAACCTCTTTGCCAATGCAAGTCCGAGCCCTACCCCTTTAGCTGTCTTGGTGTAAACAGACTCAAGCTGAGAAAAGGGTTTGAAGAGCTTTGGAATATCCTCGGATTTAATACCTATACCTGTGTCCTTAACAGATACCTCTACGAAATCGGCTTGTGGCGCATGTGCACGGATATGTATGCTTCCGCCAGCAGGGGTAAACTTAATAGCATTGCTGAGCAGGCACGACAATACTAGTTTTATTTTCTGCTCATCGGCCTCAATCCCTTTTATTTCTTTTTCAATTTCAATTGTAATTTCTATGTTATTACTGATAGCTCTTTCCTTAAACATCTGGAGGGTATCTTTAATGGTATTGGCCAGTTCAATCTTATCCAGTCTAAGCACAACCCCGCCCGACTCAATCCTTGAGAGGTCAAGGATGTCATTTATAAGATTCAAGAGCTGTTCCCCTGAACTATGAACGTAGTTAACAAAGCCCTCTTGTTTTTTGTTAAGCTCGCCAAAGGAACGATCCTTGAGCAGTTCAGAAAATCCTATTATTGAATTAAGCGGCGTCCTTAACTCATGTGACATATTTGCCAGAAATTCACTCTTTGCCCTTGACGCTGATTCCACCTCCAACAAAGCAGCTTCAAGCTCCCCGGACTTTTCCTCTACTAATTTCAGCGCAGAGGAGCGGTCATGCAGCAATAACTGGAGTGTGCGAGCCCTTGTCTGCTGCTGTAAAAAAACAAGACTGATTATAAATATAAATAACAGACCTGCCATTATGTAAAGCATACGGTTGGCATTACGGCCAATGGCAATGTCCTTGTGAATAGGAGTCTCCCCCTCCCCAAGTTTGTTTATGGTCTTTAAGAAAAGCGATACTGCAAGGGTCGCCTCATCAGAGATATGTTTATTTTTCATCAGAAGGTTTTTATTAGAAGATGCATCTTTGTAATCATTAAATAGCTGCTGCTCAGTTGCTATCCAGATTTCGTATCCCTTTGATAACTCGTTGACGCTGTTAAGCAGCTCAGAATTGTATTGCGCTAACTCCCTGTAACGGAGGAGAAGTGAGTTGGCAGCTTTTACAGCATTGGAAAAATCATCATGCGCTTTTTTATCATTTGTTTTAATCAGGCGATTTTCTATCTCCCTGATCTCAAGGAACGGCCGCCTCATGGCATCCAATATTTGAATCGCCTTCTGCCCATTTTCACCCTGTTTGGTTTTTGAGGGGATTTTAAGCAGAAATATTGCTCCCATAAATGTAAGGCAGCCTAAAATTATCAAGAGCCAGAAATGATATTTATTGTCAAGATTAATCATATAAAACAAGATTCCTCGCTGCGCTCAGAATGACAAAAAATTAACTTCACCCTTCATCCAAAAACCTGCTCGGCACCCTGCTGCTGCACTCAACGAGCTCCTGCGCAGCCTTGATAAATTTTACAATGGTCGGCAGGTCGCCTTTAAGTTTTAGTTTCCCCTGCATCATGCCTTTAATAGGGTCAAGCTCCTTTTTTATTACCTGCTTCCATCGGCTGTAGTCGCCGGTAATCACATACTTTGCCTTCTGCGCATCCACTGCTGTAAGATGTTTTGCATCCCTGCACTCGCCATGAAACAGGTCTGTCCATATAGCAAAGTCCTCATTTAAACCAATGGACTGATTTGCAAGGCAGATAAAAGAGACATCTCCTTCCCATTGCGCAGCAACCTCTTTGTATTTCTCGCTTGAGTTTATTACATTCTTGAACTCAGCTACCCATTCATCACTCGGAAAAGTAAACACCGTCCCCCTCCTTACACTATGTATTTTGCATTAATTCTCATATATGTCTCCTGTAATGCCCTTTCGTGCTCTAATTCAACTGATGCAAACTTTTCAAAGAGCGCCTTTGCCTCCGCATCCTTAGTATTTTGCGCTGCCTTTGTATAAAACTCGGATGCCTCATGCTCCTTATCAATTGCTATCTTAAAAATCTCAAACAGTTTTTCCTGTTCCATTGGTATCCTCCTTTCTTAGTTTCAGAAATGCCCTTGCGTAACTTCTTACAACTCACTTATTAATAAATTTATAAATTACAGTTTTAAATTCTTTCAATGTATTTTCAATATTATCAACAAGCGGCTTTAATTCTTCCCATCGTATATTAAAACTATAAGCATGAACAAAAAAATGTCTGAAAGAAAGGTAAATAGATAGAGTCTCATATAAGCCGTTTGTAATAATTTCTTGATCTAACGAGGCCTTGAGCAGGTCTTTATGCCATGTGGCGGCATCCTTAGTTTTTATCTGTTTTGACTGTAAAATTCTTTTCAAGATATTTTCAAAGCCATTGTAACAGTTGTGAATAAAAGTTGCGATAGCAGCTAATTCAGCAGTTGAGTATTTTATCCTTCTTGATTTCACCACTGAATTTAACTCAGATATAACAGCATCTATATTTTCAAACTCTGCCTCACAGTACTCTTTAAGCTTTTGATTTGCCATATATGAGCTTGCCTTCCTTCAATATTATATCTTTAAATTTTGTCATCTTTCCTGAAAGATCGATTAAATCAACATTCTTAACCATAGCCCTCAACAGTTCTCCATAAAACTTAAAGAACTTTCCCTTTGGAACGCCCCGCACAGCAAAATCATAGTCATTGACCTCTTCTGGACTTTTGTATAACACAGAACCGATCAAATAAAGTTCTCCAATACGGTATTTCTTGGCAATGCTAACCGCCATGTCAAGTTCGTCTTTTGGCATCATAATAACCCCCTCTTAAATCTACATATAAATTATAGCAGATTATCTACTTTTATTCTCCTCTTCATAGAAATGTTCTTATTTAAAGTATAATTTCTTTATCAGTTCCCCAAGCCCGAATCTCTCCAGCCTTTCCTTTGTCGGCCATCCCTTTTCATCAATGCCCATTAGTTGATAAAATTCCTTTAGCATAAGCTTCATATCAGGCACAGAGCCTGCTGCTGCGCCGTCCTTTAATGGCGTCATTATTGCCTTTGGCAG
>JACPZJ010000222.1 GCA_016195585.1 Nitrospirota bacterium
GCGCTGCTGGAATGCTTGTGTCGCCACGAGGATATCTAAAAAAAATCAGGGAGCTTTGCACAAAATATAATATTCTTATGATTGCAGATGAAGTGGCAACAGGATTTGGCAGGACAGGAAAGATGTTCGCCTGCGAGCATGAAGGTATTTCGCCTGACATAATGGCAGTTGCAAAAGGCATTACAGGCGGGTATCTCCCTTTGGCAGCAACGCTAACCACAAAAGAGGTATATAATGCCTTTTATGGAGAATATAAGGATTTAAAAACCTTTTTTCACGGGCATACATATACAGGAAATCCATTAGCCTGCGCTGCTGCAATTACAAATATTGACTTATTTAAGAAGGAAAAGACACTTCAGAGACTTCAGCCGAAGATTAAATATCTCTCAAAGAGACTAAAGGAGTTTGAATCTTTAAACCATGTTGGCGACGCAAGGCAGAAGGGATTTATGGTTGGCATTGAGCTTGTAAAAGATAAAGGAACAAAAGAACCTTATTTATTAGAAGAAAAAATAGGTATAAAGGTAATTAAAGAGGCAAGGAAGCATGGCGTAATTATCAGACCGCTCGGAAATATTATTGTACTAATGCCGCCATTAAGTATCACAATTAAGGAGCTAAAGAAACTGCTGGATGTGGTGTACCTTTGTATAAGGGAGATAACGGAAGGAAACAAATAGGCATAAGGGGCACAACGTGCTGTGCCACTACTCGCTCTTACCCTTTTTACAAAACACCATATAACTCTCCATCACCCTCTTTGGGTCAAGGCCGATAGCCCTTGCATATTGCATAAGGTAATTTTTTAGGTAAACCTCTGTTGGAAGGCGCTGGTATTTATCCCCCTCAATATGCTCCAGATAGATTATGCTTATCCTTGTCTTATCTGCAATGGAATTAAGGGTCATCCCCTTTCTTTCCCTTATCAGTTTCAGCATCTTGCCATTAAATTCAACTCCCTCATAGGTCTCTGTATCCTTGTGTGGAGCGCTCTCCTGTGGGGGATGCAAACCAGCCTCTTTACTGACCGCATGATAGCTTGGCATAACCTTTTCTTCTTTTTGCTCAGCAGCAGGAGGGCTCGGTTTAATGGCTTCCTTTGTATCGGTGTAGTATCTGAAGTCTCTCACATCAAGCCCTGCAGACAGCCTCCTGTCATACTCTTCCCTTGACTTGCTGAAACTCAATGTCCTGTATGCCGCCTCAACTGCCTCCAGTATCTCATTACATTCCTCCTGCGTAAAAAGGGAATAGGTGGCAGGAGACTCCCCGCTGTAGGTCTCCTTTGCCCTCCTGTATGCCTCCTCAATCTCTTTATATGAGGCATCAGGCCTTATCTCTAATATCTCATAATAATTCTGATCCCGAAACATCTTCATATCAGAAATGCTCTTCCTCTATCTCCTTATTCATAATTATATTCTTGGCAATTCGCTCAATGCACTTTGCAGGCCTTGAATTAGGATATTCAAGCAGCAGCGGCCGCCTCCTGCGGACAGACTGCCACACACACTCATCATATTCCACATGACCAACATAGCTGATATTGATCCCGAAATACTTTAGGCAGGTGCTCTTGATAGAAAAACCTATGTTAATATCACCCTTTGTCCTCACACTATTAATTATCAGTTTGGGCCTGAGTTTCAGCACCTCATTCTTAAATCTCTGGCCAATCTCATTATCAATTGACTCAACATAATTAAGCAGCTCTACAGGCGTCCTGATGCCGAGTTCATTCTTCCTGTCCATCGCATTAACTATGATATCCCTGATCCTCGCGTCATTAATCATCCTTTTAAGCCGCCTGAAAAATACACTCTTTATAAATCTGTAGGCATTCTCAATAGATGTAGGCTCGGGGGTGACAATAATTATACCATCATTGGCAATTAAAAAGAAATCAAGTGTATTAAAGGCAGTTCCTGCGCCAAGGTCAAGGAGGATATATTCAGTATCAAGGGATATTAACTGGCGGAGAAGCCTTATCTTCTGGGCATAGCTGGTATTTGCCACCTCAAGATAATCCTCTGCCCCGCTTATAAGGCGCAGATTGGGTATGGCTGTATTTATGATAACATCTTTAATATCCGGAACCTTTTTCCTGATAAAATCTGAAAGGGTTACATTCGGGTATGGTGTACCGAGACAGGAGTGGAGATTGGCGCCGCCGAGGTCGGCATCAACTAACAATACCTCCTTGCCTGTCCTTGAGAGGCATATCCCTAAGCTTGAGGTAATAAGGCTCTTGCCCGACCCCCCCTTGCCTCCTCCAATTGCCCATATCTGGCTTCTTGGATGGCCGCTGCCATTACCATTATTTTTAACATCAAAAGGCATAAGACATCTCCTTAGTGTTAAATTTAGCTCATACCCCCTTTTTTTTCAAGTCCTTTTATGTTATTATAACGATAGTTGTATGAAATTTTTCAGATTTTTAATATTAATAGGACTTCTGCTCATTTTATCCGCCGGTTATCTGCACGGCTCAATAGTAGCAGATATTACACCTGACAGAAAAGGTAATATCCCAAAGGGCTGGGAGTTGAAGGAGTGGAATGGAAAGGCAGATATACTGATTGAAAATGAGAATGGAAGCAACATATTCCATTTAAAAAGCAGCAAAAGCAGCTTTGCCCTGCATAAAGAGCTAAAACTTAACTTAAAAGAATACCCCATAATCAGATGGAAATGGAAGGTAGCGCGGCTTCCTGACGGCGGCGATGTGAGGAATAAAAAGATGGATGATCAGGCTGCCCAGCTTTATGTGGTCTTTCCCAGATTCCCTGCCATGGTAAACAGCAGGGTTATCGGGTACATCTGGGAATCATCTGCGCCATCAGGCTCAATTACAGAGAGCAAAAAACGCTTACATACCAAATATATTGTGCTGCAAAGCGGAAAAGAAAGGCTTGGGGAATGGATTGAGGAAAAGAGAAATGTATATGCCGACTACAAGATGCTCTTTAATGAAGAGCCTCCTCCTGTTGGAAAGATATCCATTATGATAGATTCTGATGATACAAAGAGCAGTGCAGAGAGCTTTTTCAGCGAGATAATATTTGAAAAAGAGCCTTTCATGCTTGCAGAGGCGCCAAGGCCAGCAGAAAAAGAAGGGGCTGGTTTAACTGAAGAAAAAAGGGCAGGAAAAACAGTATCAGGGGAGGGAGAATCGCCTGTTGCACAAAAGGAATCCGAGGTTAAAAAAGAGGAAAATAAAAAAATAATACAGGCATTGAAAGGCCTCTGGCCGAAAAAGAAGCCCGCTGATAAAGAGGCTGCTGAAAATGCCATACCCGAACCCACACCTGCTGAAAGGGAGCAGGGAATAGGGATATATCTCATAGTAGGCATCCCTATTTTAATCCTTATAATTGTTGTACTGATAGTGAAAGCCAAAGGCGCACTTTCCCTATTTTAGTAAAGCTAAGTTAGGCTGCCATAGCCTTCGGCTGACGTGCTGAAACGCTAAAACAGCAAAAGGCAAATAATTGTTGCTTTAAACTCAGGGGTAATGATATTATTATTGCCACATGGCCCCACCAAAGTTATCTGTAACAATCATTACACACAATGAAGAGGAAAATATAGAGGATTGCCTGAAAAGTGTAAGATGGGCTGATGAGATAGTTGTTGTTGATTCGTATAGCACAGACAAGACCGTAGAGATTTGCAAAAAGTATAAGGCAAAAACAATCAAAAATAAATGGCTTGGATATTCAAACCAGAAGAATTTGGCAATTGATAAGGCAAGGAATGAATGGATATTGAGCATTGATGCTGATGAGAGGATTACAAAGGAGCTTCTGGACGAGATCAAAAAGGAATTTGAGAAGGATATTCCCATTGATGGTTTCTACATTGCAAGAAAAAACTTCTTTTTAGGCAGATGGATAAGGCACTGCGGATGGTATCCTGATTATAATCTGAGATTGTTTAAGAGGAGTAAAGGCAGGTTTATAGAAAGAGAGGTGCATGAAAAGGCAGAGGTTAAGGGAGAAACTAAATACCTTAAACACCCTTTAGAGCATTATACATACAAGACCCTCAGCGATTTTATCTCAAGGCTTGACAGATATTCGTCGCTCTCTGCAATTGAGCTTCATAAAAAGGGAAGGAGGGCAGGATGGCCTCATCTTACAATAAGGCCTGTAACAACGTTTTTGAGGATGTATTTTTTAAAAAAGGGTTTTCTTGAGGGATTTTATGGTATACTGCTCTCAGGACTATATTCCTTCTATACCTTTTCAAAATATGCAAAGCTGTGGGAGATGGAGAAAAAAGGAGGTAAGGTAAAGTGACAAAATTTTATATAGTGATTCTGGCCTTTATAGTAATGCCTCTCGTGACCGCTTGTGAGTCTAAGACTCTTAAGCAGGAAAATGCGGATCTAAAGAAGCAGATTGAGGCGCTAAAGGGTAGTAATGCCAAATTAGAGGCACAAGTAAAGGACCTCACAGCAAAGGTAGAGGCTATCACACAGAAAAGCACAAAGTCGAAGAAAATGGTAGAAAAGGCTAAACCAGCGGTAAAGGCGCCAACAAATATGATCGGTGGAACCCCTGTTACTCTTAATCCTGCGATGATACGCGGGCCTGAGAATGCTCTTGTTCAGATCTATGAGTTTTCAAGCTACCAATGACCCTTCTGTGGAAGAGTCCAGCAGGTGCTGGCACAGATTCAAAAAGAATATGGTAACAAGGTAAGGCACATTTATAAAGATTTTCCCCTTCCAGGTCAGATGCAATCAGAGCCCGCAGCCATTTCTGCGCGCTGCGCTGCGAAATTAGGAAAGTTCTGGGAATATCATGATGAATTATACAATAACCAGAGCAGCCTTGGTCCTGCTTTATTTACTCAGATTGCAGATAAGCTTAAACTGCCAAAGGATGAATGGAAAAAATGTACACAGGACAACCAAACAAGAGAGGTAGTAAGAAAAGACCATGGTGAAGGTATGAGTCTTGGTGTTAC
>JACPZJ010000234.1 GCA_016195585.1 Nitrospirota bacterium
GCAAGGGCGCCTGCATTGCAGTGCGTGAGGATGGTATCCCCATCCCTGATAAATTCTGCGCCATATCTGCCCATTGCCTTATTCACTTTAATATCTTCTTCAAGAATCCTGTTTGCCTCGTCTATCAGCATCTTCTTGAGCGTTTCAATATCTTCTGCACTGTTATTCTTAACGAGGTTCTTCATCCTCTCAATTGCCCAGAAAAGATTCACAGCAGTGGGCCTTGTTGCGGCAAGGTGGCCGCAGACAGGCATCAGCTCTTCATAAAAGGCATCAAAGTTTTTTGCCTTTATCCTCTGCGCACCGAGGGCAATACCCATTGCAGCGGCAATCCCTATTGCAGGCGCGCCGCGCACCCACAACTCCTTTATCCCCTTTGCAACAGTCTGATAATCCTTGCAGTCCACATACACAACCTCAATGGGGAGTTTTGTCTGGTCAAGCATTTTGACGATTCCGTTTTTCCATTCAACTGTTGGTATCATTTTATTTATCTCCTCTAAATTTTTTCTAATACCTTTAAGAGCGCCTCTGCCTTGTGCAGGGTCTCGTAGTATTCCTTTTCAGGGTCAGAGTCTGCGACTATCCCTGCGCCGACCTGAACATGCGCCCGGCCGTCTTTTATAATAAATGTCCTGATTATGATATTTAAATCCATATCGCCGGCAAGGCTGATATAGCCTATAGAGCCTGTATACGGCCCCCGCGCAACAGGTTCAAGTTCGTCTATTATCTCCATGCACCTGATCTTTGGCACGCCTGTAATCGTCCCGCCGGGAAAGACTGCCTTGATTAAATCAAGGCAGTCCATATCCTTTCTCAGCTTCCCTCTGATATTTGATGCAATATGAATTACATGGGAGTAATCCTCAAGGGTCATGAATTCATCCACCTGCACGCTCCCGTATTCACACGCCCTGCCGATGTCATTCCTTTCAAGGTCTATAAGCATTATGTGCTCTGCCCGCTCTTTTTCATTTGCAATAAGCTCACCGTGCATCTGCCTGTCTTCTAATTCTGTCTTTCCCCTCGGCCTTGTCCCTGCTATCGGCCTTGTCTCCACATTATCGCCGTCTAACTTAATCAGCCTCTCAGGGGATGAGCTCACCAGCGCAATATCCCCAAACTCAAGAAGGGCAGAGAAGGGCGAGGGATTTATCTCCCTTAATGCCCTGTACAGGTCTATCGGCTTTATATTGCCGATATCTGCTGTAAGCCGCTGTGAGAGATTTGCCTGATATATGTCGCCTGCAGCGATATACTCCTTGCACCTTTTCACCATTGACATATATTCTTCCTTTGTCATGTTTGATGCAGGGGTTATCCTTTTCTTTTTTTTTGCAGCGGTGGATTTTTCAGCAACAGGCGGGCTGTTTATCAACCCTATAATCTCCTCAACCCTCTTTTCTGCATCCTGTTTGCAGTCGCGCAGAAGGCCTGCTGTGAGTGTATTATACCCAAAGCCGATATGCCTTGCGCCGGGCACCATGATTACTGCGATTGTTCCCTTAACATGGTCAAAGGCAATAACATTGTCTGTGAGTATAAGATAGATATCAGGCGCATCCGTGCCTTTTTTTGCCTTTGCAGGGAGGTTTTCAAATGAATGGACAAGGTCATAGCTGAAGAATCCAACGGCGCCGCTAAAGAATGGAGGCAGCTCATTTATCCTCTCCATCCTGAAATTATTTATCAGCTCCCTGATCTTTGTTAACGGGTCCCTTCGTGTGATAAGCCTCTTTCCCTCGTATGTAAGCTCAATATCCTCGCCTCTGGATTTAAATATTATAAACGGATCCGTGCCGATAAAGGAATATCTTGCTGTGGCCTCTGTTCCATTGATGCTCTCAAGAAGAAATGAGTGCTTTCCCTTCTTGACCTTTTCATAGACAGAGAGGGGCGTATGGTCCCCAATTGGAAATTCCTTGAAGACAGGTTTTACTTTTTTTAATGTGCCCTGTTCTTTAGTGATTGTTGCAGGCAAGTTATTACCTCATAGATTCCGGCTGCCTGGCTTTACAGCCTTTTTGCCTGATTTACAGAGGGGGCATTCCTGCGGCCTGAAGGCAGGTTCACTAAGTACAAGAAGGGAGTGATAGGGATGGCCAATCTCAGCAGTGCCGCCGCTTCTGTCAATAAGAGAGCCGACGCCGACGAGCATACCTTTATTTTTTTCAACTACAGCCATAGCCTCTTTAACAGAACCCCCTGTTGTTATAACATCCTCAACAACAATCGCCCGTTCGCCCTCTTCAATCCTGAACCCCCTTCTTAAAGCCAGCGCCCCCTTTTCCCTTTCAGCAAAGATCGCTCTCACACCAAGATGCCTTGCCACCTCATGGGCAACAATAATGCCGCCCAATGCAGGGGCAATCACAACCTCTATCTTCCTGTCCTTAAAGACCTCTGCGAGCTGGCTGCAGAGCAGCGATGCATATTCAGGGTGCTGGAGGACAAGGGCGGACTGCAAATACACAGAGCTGTGCAGGCCCGAGCTCAACTCAAAATGCCCCTCTAATAATGCGCCTGCTTTTTTGTAGATATTTAGCATCTCATCATGTGTCAAGTGTTAACCCTCCATCTCCTTTATTATCTCCTCTGCCGCCTTTGCCGGGTCATTTGCCATTATAATCGGCCTGCCGACAACAATATAATCAGCGCCTGCCTTTATTGCCTCTTTTGGAGCTGAGATTCTTTTCTGGTCATCCATTTGCGACCCTGCAGGTCTTACTCCCGGTGTTACAATCAGAAACCCCTTGCCTCTGGCCTCCCTTATAACCCTTATCTCCTGAGGCGATGAGACAACGCCGTCAAGATGCGCCTCAGCAGCCAATGCAGCAAGACGCCTTACCTCATCCTCCATACCCTTACCCTTAATACCTATCTCATTCTGAAGTATCTCCGGTGTAATGCTTGTAAGGAGTGTTACAGCAAGTATCTTCGGCCTCTGCAACCCTTCCTTTTCCGCTGTCTCAGATGACGCCTCAAAGCATTTCTTCATCATCTCCATACCGCCGAGGGAATGTACATTAAACATAAAGACACCGAGCCTTGTCGCCTCTCTTGCAGCACGGGCGACTGTATCAGGTATATCATGATATTTTAAATCAAGAAATACCTTCCCGCCTTTTTTATGCACAATGTCAACTATCTTAGGTCCAAAGGCAGTAAAGGGCTGGCTGCCGATTTTAAAGATTCTTACAATCCCCTTTAATGCGTCCAGAAGCCGTTCCGCTTCTTTTTCTGAATCCACATCAAGGGCGACAATCAGTCTCTCTCTTGCTGGCATCATTTCTATTTTACCATGAATGACCACAGGCTAAAAGTTAATAGTTATAAGTTATTAAGTTAATTAAGCGGCATAATGATACAATTTTAGCAAGGTCTTGTAAAGAGATTTTTGTGTGGGATTTGAAGCAGTTTAAAATGATTTGTATTGGCGCACCTAATGGGGAAATTATGCCTTCACTATTGTGGCAATGAGCGGCGCATGTTGTGGCCAGCGCTGCCATTAGGGATTATTTCTTCAAAGTACCTGATGCATACAGGTCAAATGGAATCGGCTTAAAAAAATGGGTTCGGGCAACAGCCCGTGCACATTGCACAAAAGAAATATTAAATTTTTCTTTAGCGGCTTCTGGAAAAAGAGCAAGAGTAATGACCAGCCCTATTTTACTATTCTGAAAAAACCCTTGAAGGCAACTGTTTTAATCTGTATCACTTCAAGAATCAGCCGTGGCTGTTAGAGGTTGGTTACAGTTGTCATGTTAGGCTTATATATTTCTTTTGTGCAATGTGCACGGGCTGTTGCCCGAACCCATTTTTTTAAGCCGATTCCATTTGACCTGTATGCATCAGGTACTTTGAAGAAATAATCCC
>JACPZJ010000228.1 GCA_016195585.1 Nitrospirota bacterium
AATGCAGTTCTTTCCTTTCGCCGTCTCTGATACTGCCTTTAAGACCTGCGTGTCCTTTTCTATATGCTCACTGCCGAGGATTATTATCGGAACAGTTACGGCATTTAATACAGCGCTAACAATCTTAGCCGCATCCTCAGGTTTTGTGTCCTTCTGGTCCGGGTGAGTGCTTATCAATCTAAATGCCACTGCATCTGCCTTAAGCTCATCCTGACAATACCGCGCCCATGATACAGGGTCACCGCTCACCTTTTCATAAACCTTTTTTACACCCACTGGCCAGTCATCTGGCGGCATATCCTGAATCTCAATTGCAATGGCAGGCCTATTTGGCATCTCACCTTCAAAGGAAATGAACGGAAGCGTGCTTTCGCCCCCTACCTTGATTGCCTTATCACCAATGCCGAGCTCTACCTCATATACCTTTCCGTTATAGTTTTCTTTTGGTATTGTAAAAGCCATAATATCCCTCCTAAAAAGTTGACTAAATAGGGTTCATGGGGACCAGGATTCAAGGGGTCAAGCGAAAGAATTTAATAATAAATGCTTGAACCCACGAACCCTTGAATCCTTGAACCCTTTTTACTTCACATTTCCAGATATGAATGCGCATACATCGTATTCTGCAACAAAATATCTGTTGTCTTTACAGTGGCCATCATCTCCTTGTCTGTTGGATCAATAATTGCTGCTGTAAGCCCTTCGTATATTAACAATGTTAAGAATGTCCTGTTTATTAAACCCCTTAATTCCTTTGGCGCTCCATTTGAAATATTGCTCAGACCAACAACAGTCTTCATTGGCGGATCATTAAGCTCCTTAAAGAGCCTAATTGCCCTTATTGACTCAAAACACTTATCCTGTGAAAATGCTACTGGAAGTATCAATGGGTCAAGATATATATCCTCCATTGGTACGCCGAGCTCTGCTGCCTTTGCCATGATCTCTGCTGCAATAGCGCACCTCTCCTCTGCCTGTGGAGGGATTCCCTGCTTGGTTAAGGTAAGGCCGATGATCTGGGCATTATACTTTGCTGCAAGGGGCATCATATTATTCAGCCTCTCCTCCTCGCCTGATGCAGAGTTTATTATTGGCCTCCCCCACTGATTATTATGCGCCTTTAATCCTGCCTCCATTGCCTTTGGATTTGTTGTGTCAAGGCACAATGGCGCTTGGGCAGCCTCCTGAAGGGCATTTACACCCCAAGCCATCAGCTCCTCGCCGCCCTCATCTGCGGGGCCTATGCTAAGGTCAAGATAATTTGCGCCTGTCTTTAACTGTGCAAGGGCAAGCTCCTGTAAGGGCTTCTTGTCCCTGCTCAGCATTGCATCCCTTACCTTTTTTGCAATTATGCTTATCCTCTCACCAATAATTATCATTCCCTTTAGTCTCCTTTTAATCTTTCATTTTGAACTTTAAATTATAAACCATATCCCCCTCTTGATGTCCGCGGCCGCACCTTTATATTCTGCAGGGGATTCAGAAAAACCACCTTTCTTGTTAAGGCATTAATCAGCCTCTCTGCATCATCCTTTGACAATGTCCCTTTCTCGCTTCCAACCCTTACAGTATGCCTTCCAAGCTCTGTAAAGAGTCTGAACATCTGCGGCAGACTCTTGCGCATCTCGTCAATATGCATCTCAACAACAGATACATCACCCCTTGCAAACGGCCCTGTCAATGCCCCGGGTACGCCAAGCTTCTCAATATTGCTGATAGTCCCTTTGATTAAGGGCAGCAGGGCCTGCAGCGCTGTCTCCTTTGGTATGCCCACTGCTTCGTAAATCTTTAAGCCGAGATCAATAATTGCCACAAGATAGTTGGAGACAACCACTGCGCCTGCATGATACATAGCCTTGTTTTTAAGCGGTATGAGAAACTCCTTGCCGCCTAAGTCCCTTGCAATCTTCTTTGCATCTGTAACAGCATCCTTATCACCCTCAATGCCGATAAAGGCGCCCTGCATCCTGAATACAGCCTCTTTTGGATCAGCAAAGCTCTGAAGCGGATGAATGGAGACTGTCTTTGCGCCCGATGCCTTTGCACTGCATAATATGGTTGAGGGGAGCGCGCCGCTCATATGCACGACAATTGTGTTCCTCTTAAAACCGCCCCCATCAGCAATCTTATTGCACACATCCTCTATTGCCTTATCAGGGGTAGTGATAAACACAATATCCGCAGCCTTTGCAGCAGAGACAGTATCCTTGAAAACCGTGCCATCGCCTATAAAGGCTGCTGCCCTTTTTGCTGATTCAGGGCGCCTGCTTGCTATCCCGGCAATCTTATAACCTTTATTTCTTAGTATGTATCCTACAGCACTTCCAACAACACCAGCGCCAATTATTGCAACCCTTTTTTTATTACTCTTTATAGCCTTCATACTCCGCCCTCCCTTTCACTTTCCCTTTCCCCTCCATCAGGGTGGTTAGGGGGTTATGTCAGATTAAGGAATACTTAGCTTATCAAAGATGCCGTATGCTGCCTTTACTGCCTTTGAATCTACTGGCAGCGCAATAAGCGGTTTTCCTTCCATATC
Organism: Nitrospirota bacterium; assembly: GCA_016195585.1. Taxonomy (GTDB): domain Bacteria; phylum Nitrospirota; class CAKKRA01; order 9FT-COMBO-42-15; family 9FT-COMBO-42-15; genus JACPZJ01. The sequence continues at coordinate 2,540 of JACPZJ010000228.1, forward strand.
ATATTTCGTGATATTCTCATCCAGCGGAATCACGCCGGCAAGAGGCATATTATCTGCCTCTATCGTCTTCTGAAAATCAGGGTCAAGAGTCCCATCTGCTGTCCTGTTTACAATCAGCACTGACCGCTTAATCCTGAGCTTTAGTTCTTTTACAAGTTCAAAGACCCTCTCTGCGGCCTTTAGTCCCCGCACAGTCGGATCACTCACAACAATAAGCAAATCCGTATCCTGCGTTGTCCTTCTGCTCAAATGCTCAAGACCGGCCTCATTATCCATCACAATATATGGATACCTGTCTCCCAGATGATCCGTGTACTTCCTAATTATATGATTCGCTGCACAGTAGCAGCCGGGCCCCTCGGGTCTCCCCATTACAAGAAGATCAAATCCCTCTGCCTCAACAAGGGCCTGATTCACCCTGAATTCAAAATACTCATCAAGGGACATGCCAGCAGGCCTTCCCCCTGCTGTCTCTGATGCCTCCTCGCGGATATGGCCTACTGTATCTGTAACAGCTACGCCGAGGACATCATTAAGATTAGCATTGGCATCTGCATCTACTGCAAGTATAGGCCCTTTTCTCTTTTCAATAAGATACCTTATTAAAAGCCCTGCAATGCTGGTCTTTCCTGTTCCCCCTTTTCCTGCTAATGCAATTGAAAAACCCATAATTTTAAAATTTCAAATCTGAAATCGTAATGGGTAAAGCGTAATCGGTTTTTTTAATTTTGCTTACTCATCACTCATCACGGTTTTGTAACCCCGAACCTTTCCCTTACCTCTTTTATCTTGCCGCAGTACATCTCGCCTTCAGGGCATGGGGCATACAGGCAGCCCGGACCTGCCTTTGAGAATATAACAGGTGCAGCCTTCTTTGCCTCCTGCAGCATCTGAAAGGCCACCTCCCTTATCTCCCACTGCGCCCGCTCGCAGCATCGGACATTAAAAAAATGCAGGAGTTCTCTCGCATTCATTGTTACAACAATCTTTGTCTCTGCTGCATTCGGAAGCACAAACCTCGCATCCTGATTGGCTGCCTCACCAGTAATCCCTTTTCGTTCAGCTTCTCTATAAGAAGGTCATAGGTCTTCTGTGCATCAGCCATAAATCTTTCAAAGGCCATCCTTGCATCATCATATTTAGCTATAGATGGTGGAATCACATAATCAAATGTTGATTCCTGCCCCTTGCCCCTTGTCCCTTGCCCCTTTTCCGACACATATCTCTGCGACTGCTGGCTGTAGGATGCGAGCCTGTGCCTTACGAGCTGATGCGAGCACGCCCGCGATATCCCTTCAATACCGAATGTAAAAGAGATATGCTCAACAGGGCTCATATGCCCCATCTTCACAAGCCTTTTTATAAACTCCTTCTGATCCTTTGCCTCTATCTTTTCCTTTAATGACTCCACATCTGACGGGCTGTAACAGAGCTTGGCAGCCATTGCCACCACTGCCTCTGGCTCCGGAGTGTATCTTAAAAGAACAACCTTTAGTTTAGCCTCGCCCATTTAAAATTATGTTGACTATGTTTATTATGTTGATTCAACCAACTACGCTACCTTGTCCTGTTTTAGCTTTGCTGTAACTGCCTTAAAGCCCATCATTACATTTTCTTCTACAAGCCTTGCTGCAAGCCCTGCATCCCTCTTCTCAAAGGCCTTAATAATCTTTTCGTGCTGTGCAACCGCCTCTTTAAAGCGGCCTTCAATTGTAAAGGAGAGCAATCTTAATCTGTGAATCTGCTCTATAAGGCTGCAATTCAATTGATAGAGCCTTTCATTACCGCTTGCTCGGAGAAAAAAGTCATGGAACTGATTGTGCGCCTTGAAAAACCTGTTTACATCATGTTTATCAGCCAATTCAGATAGATAACGGTTTATCTCCTTTAATTTCTCAATATCCTTCTTTTCAAAATTGTGTGTTGCGAGCCTCGCAGAAAGACCCTCCATTGTTGCCTTTATCTCATATATCTCTGTAACATCCTTAATAGAGATATCCCTGACTACAGCGCCCCTTCTCGGAATAACACGAAGGAAGCCCTCTGTCTCAAGCAGTCTTATTGCCTCGCGCAGGGGCGTCCTGCTGATCCCGAGCTCTGTGGCAAGCCTTGTCTCGCAGATGCGCTCACCCGGCTTGAGCTTGCCCTTGGCAATCATGTCCATTATAGAATCCGCAACCCACTCCCTTAATAAGGGGTGCTCATGTGTTTTTTGAGCTTCAACCAAATGTATAGCCATATAATTAGTTTTAATAATGTTATTATCAGTTTGTATATATTCTTGCCCGGCTAATCAGGCAGGGTAGAATTGTATACAGTATACAGAAGATTGTCAAGGATTTTTTGTGAGCCTGATAGAAAAATAGAGGAACAGATGTGGTGGTCCCAACGGGATTCGAACCCGTGTTACCGGCGTGAGAGGCCAGTGTCCTGGACCACTAGACGATGGGACCAAAAAAAACATGGTGTTGTTTAAAAGTAGTTATGTAACATACAATATTTCAATTCCCTGTGTCAACAGGATTTTCAGTCTCGCCTTATCCCCTTTTTCTATTTGACATTTAACCTTATCCTGTGTTAAAAACAGACAAATTCTTTAAAATTAAGGACAGGTTAGGCAATGCATGACTTTGTTTACAAGGATGACGAGCTTTATTGCGAGGATGCGCCGATAGCAAGGATTGCAGAGGAGATCGGCACACCCTTTTATCTTTACAGCCATAATACATTAAAGAACCATTTTAGGAATTTTGATGCAGCCTTTGCTGCAATACCGCATATTATCTGCTTTGCTGTAAAGGCAAATCCAAATATTGCTATATTAAGGCTCTTTGCAACTGAAGGCGGCGGCGCAGATATTGTATCAGGCGGTGAGCTATTCCGCGCACTAAAGGCAGGGATGCCACCAGAAAAGATTGTATACGCAGGTGTGGGAAAAACAGAAGCAGAGATACATTCTGCCTTGCATGCCAATATCCTGATGTTTAATGTGGAATCCACTGATGAGCTGATAAAGATAGATGAGATAGCAGGACGTATTGGCATTAAAGCGAGGATCGCCCTGCGAGTAAATCCAGATGTAGATCCAAAGACGCATCCTTATATATCAACAGGGTTAAAGGAAAATAAATTTGGCATACCAATTGAGACAGCATTAGAGAATTATCAGGCTGCAATGAGGCTGTCTAATGTTGAGGTGCTTGGGATACATAAGCATATCGGCTCTCAGCTTACAGAGGTTTCGCCCTTTGTTGATGCATTGGAAAGGATACTGCTTCTTGCAGATGACCTGACAAAGGATGGGATAAATATAAAGTATGTAGATGTTGGCGGCGGACTTGGAATTACATATAAGGACGAAGAGCCGCCAGCGCCTGCAGAGCTTGCAAATGCTATTGTGCCTTTGATAAAGGGCAGAAGGCAGGGCTATACCCTGATACTTGAGCCGGGCAGGGTGCTTACTGGGAATGCAGGGATACTTGTAACGCGAGTGCTTTATATGAAAAAGAGCGGGAGAAGGAATTTTGTGATTACTGATGCAGGGATGAATGATTTAATAAGGCCGAGCCTTTATAATGCCTATCACAGTATCATCCCTGTACATAAAAAGGATGCTAAGGCGATTAAGGCAGATATAGTCGGCCCGATATGCGAATCAGGCGATTTTCTCGGCAAGGATAGAAAAATAAGCTGTAAGCAGGGCGATCTGCTTGCTGTGATGAGCGCAGGCGCCTATGGCTCGTCTATGTCATCAAATTATAATTCGCGGCCATTGGTTGCAGAGGCATTGGTAAAGGGTAAGGATTATTTTGTTATAAGAAAGAGGCAGGACTATACGGATATGCTTATAAAAGAGGAGGTGCCATCATTCTTACT
>JACPZJ010000229.1 GCA_016195585.1 Nitrospirota bacterium
AGCGCCGAGCACAGCTAATATCTCAAAGCCTGCAAAGCCGCGTGCAAGCGTATAAACAGCAGTCTTTGTAGTAAAGGCCGACATAAACACAGCCCCTGTAACAGTGGCCTTTGGATAGGCATCAGGCAGCCATCCGTGAATTGGCGGGACAGCCGCATTCAGGCAGAAGCCGATCATTATCAGATAGGTTGCGAGTGTGGCGCCCTCCGGCGCAATAGCAGTAAAGACAAAACTGTTTGTCTCTCCATATCTAAGCGCTATGCCTGCAAGCAGAATGAGGCCGCCTGCAACATGGACTAAAAGGTACCTGTATCCTGCGTCCACTGCCTCTTTGGTTCTTCTGAACCACACAAGAAATACAGAGGCAAATGCCATCACCTCCCAGAAAATAAAGAGGGTAACATAGTCGCCTGCAAATGTCGCGCCGAGTGAGCCTCCAACATATAGAAAGGCGGCAATATGCTGGCCGTCGTCCTCAACATGGAGGCTGTATATTATTCCAATCAAGGCCATGAGGGTGAATACATTGGCAAAGACAAGGCTGAGCTTATCAACCCTTCCAAAGACAAGGTCAAGGCCAATAAATTTTACAGTCCCAAATACACCCTGAGACATGGATACAACAGTCAGAAATGCAGCAGCTCCGACTAATAAAAGGAATATCTGTTTGGCGCGGCCTTTTAAAAAGGGTATTAAAAAGGCGCCGAGTATATAGAAGGCTGCTGGATGCATCCACAGGTCAGTCATAGTAGTCCTCCTTTTTCATCAGGAAGGCATGACCTATCCCCTTGCAGATTATTATCAGGAGTAAGCAGCCTATAAGCCCAAAGATTGACCAGAAGCCCCAAATCTTATCGCCAAAGAAGTGCTCTGCTGCATGTTCAGAGGTTAGTCTTATGCCGACCTCAAACAGGACAACAAGGATAATAATTATATAAAATATTGTTTTTATTTTTTTCGCGCCCTTTGGGTCTTCTATGTATTTTTCAAGTTTCATTTAATTACCTCTTTTGCAAGGTTTATTATAAAATCAGGATACAACCCAAGTATCACGCTCGCTATGGCAGTTAATACAAGAGGAACCACAATAAATGGCACCTCTTTAATCTCATCGTGATGGCTATGGCCATCCCCTGCCTTTTCTTTTTCAAAGAATGCCTTGTATATAATCGGCACAAAATATGCCGCATTAAGCAGCGAGCTTACAAGAAGGACAATAAGCACAACCATACTCTGCCTTTCAAGCGAGCCGACAACAAGGTGCCACTTTGTAATAAAACCGCTCGCAGGCGGCACACCTATCATGCTCAGGGTTGCAATTGCAAAGGCTGCCATTGTCCATGGCATCTTTTTGCCTATGCCGCTCAACTGGCTTATCTCGGTCTTGTGAGCTGAGGCATATATGGAGCCTGCACAGAAAAATAATGTTATCTTTGAAAAGGCATGATTGGTTATATGGATAATGCCGCCGACCATGCTGCTCGGCGTCAATAGCGCTGCGCCGAGAATTATATAAGAGAGCTGGCTTATAGTGGAGAAGGCCAGCCTTGCCTTTAGATTGTCGCGGCTCAGGGCAATGGCAGAGGCCGTGATTATTGTTAATGAGGCCAAGAAGACTGTAAACATATCCACGCCAAGATTTTTCATAAGACCTGCGCCAAATACAAAAAATATAACGCGTAAAACTGTAAAGACCCCTGTCTTGACCACTGCAACAGCATGAAGCAGGGCGCTTACAGGCGTAGGCGCCACCATTGCAGCAGGAAGCCAGCCATGGAATGGCATAACAGCGCACTTTGCAAATCCAAAGAGGAACAGGACAAATATAATGGAGAGCAGCAAAGGATTAGCATCCTGAACCGCAGACGGGAATAACCCGCCCCTCGTAAATTCAAGCGTCCCGGCAAGATTGTATGTCAGGATGATTGCTGCAACCAAAAATACCTTGGCCGCGCCAAGGAGGTATACAACATATTTCCTTGCGCCTGCCCTTGCCTCATCTGTATCTTTATGTCCAACAAGGGGATATGTAACAATGGTCAGGCCTTCGTAGAATAAAAACATTGTAAAGAGGTTTGCAGAAAATGCCACACCCATTGTTGCAGAAAGGGCAACTGCAAAGAAGGTGAAATACCTTGTCTGGGCATGCTCATCAAGTGTGCGCATGTACCCTATTGAATAAAAGGATGTCAGTATCCAGAGAAAGGATGCGCCTAATGCAAAGAGGATACTGAATGCATCCACCTTGAATTTTATATCAATCCCAGGCAGCAGATGGAAAAGGGTGTATTCTATTGTCTTTCCATCAAGGATTGCAGGAACCATAGACACAACAATCAGGAACTTTAATACACCTGCTGCTATAGACCAAAACTCCCTGAGATTCGGCTTCTTTTCACCGGTCAGTATAATAAGAAAGGCGCCGGCTGTAGAGACCAGAATCGCAAGTAAAGGCCTTATTGATATAATTGTTTCCATATTTACCTTAACCCTTTAATGAATTCATTTCATCAACAAATGTGGTCTTTAAATTCCTGTATGCAGAGATCAGTATTGCAAGGCCTATTGCAGCCTCTGCCGCTGCTACTGTCATAATGAAGAAGACATAAATCCTTCCTGTCATGGAATCCATATAATGCGCAAAGGCCACAAAATTTATATTCACTGCATTCAGCATAAGCTCAATGGACATGAGGAGTGTCAGGAAATTCCTCCTCACAAGAAAGCCTGTCATGCCTATTATGAACAGTATCGCAGCAAGTATCAAGTAATAGTGTAATGGTATCATAGCAACCTCATTAAATTTCTTCTATCCCCTCACCCTTCCCTCTCCCCAGAGGGGAGAGGGTTATTATCTTTACTTCCTCTCCCCTTTGGGGAGAGGACTAAGGTGAGGGGTCTTATTTTATATCTCCTTCTTTGCTAAAACAATAGCCCCTATCATCGCAACCAATAATATTAATGACGCCACCTCAAAGGGGAAGAGATAATCTGTAAAAAGCGCCTTTCCTATTGCCTCTGTATTCCCCATCTCCAGAACCTTTGCAATCGGGAACTCTCCTTTTTGTCCTTTTAATGCAGTGCGGGTAATTATATATAACACCTCTGCAAATAATACAACGCCCACAAAAAAGGCTATAAGTTTTAGCCTGTTAAACATCCTGTATCTCTGGGTGACATTAAGATACATAATTACAAATATAATCAATACCAGTATTGCGCCTGCATAAACCAGTATCTGCACAGCAGCAAGGAATTCGGAGTTTAATAATAAGAATATCCCGGCCACATGGACGAATGTTACAAGGAGCGCAATAGCGCTGTGAACAGCATTCCTCTTTATCACCACAAAGAGGGCGCTGATTATAGTAACTGCTGCAAGATAAAAGAAGAGGATATTCAGTATCATTCCTTCCCCCCTGTCTGCCGAACAGGCAGGCATGGATATTCTATGTCGCCGACCTCAAGGAGCTTCTCCTTTGTCATAGCAATCGTATTTTTTTCATATTGTGAGAGTTCAAACCTCTTTGTCATTGCCAGCGCCTCAACAGGGCAGGCATCAACACAGTAGCCGCAGAACACGCATCTTGTTATATCTATCTGATAAAACCTTGCATACCTCTGGAGCGGTTCGTTTTCCTTCTCGGCGCTCACCACTGTGATACACTTTGACGGGCAGTATGCCTCGCATAAGGCGCAGCCAACGCATCTCTCTGATCCGTCATCTTTTCTCCTTAAGCAGAGGAGGCCCCTGTAGCCTTCTGGAAGGGGCTTTTGTTGAGGTATCTTTTGAAAAAGAAATCTCCTCTTATAAGGATACTCAATCGTTGTCTCCCCCCTCACACCCCTGAGCATAAAAAAGTGTTTAAGCGTTAAGAGGAGCCCCTTTATAATATCTATAAAAAGTATGGTCTTTAAGAACTTAATCATATAATCCTGATATTATTCTCTATGATAAATTTCACAATCGCAGTAATGGCAATGTTAATAATAGACAAAGGTATCAGCGCCTTCCATCCCAATTTCATCAACTGGTCATATCTCAGCCTCGGGAGTGTTGCCCTGACCCACATATAAAGGAATAAGAAAAAGAAGACCTTTGCGCAAAACCAGATTATGGGCTGAACTATATTAATAATGTCAATAGAACTCTTCCATTCAAAGAGAGGCTGCCAGCCGCCAAAGAACAGGATTGTTGCAAGGCTTGAGATCATTATCATATTTATATACTCTGCCATCATAAAGAAGGCAAAGCCCATGCCGCTGTACTCTGTGTGGAATCCGGCAACGAGCTCGCTCTCCGCCTCCGGCAAATCAAATGGCGTCCTGTTTGTCTCTGCAAAACCTGAGATAATGAATAATATGAATGCAGGTAACTGATACACTATAAACCAGTGTTTTGCCTGTGCATTAACTATATCCACCATTGACAGGGAGCCCGCAATGAGAAGCACCCCGACAGTGGAGAGGCCGAGGGACAATTCATAGCTGATCATCTGCGCAGCAGAGCGCATGGCGCCGAGCAGCGCATATTTGCTGTTTGACGCCCATCCGCCGAGTATTATCCCGTATGTGCCGATAGAGCCGAGCGCAAAGATATAAAGGATGCCGATGTTAATATCTGTAATATAGAAATGTATTGTCCTGTCAATTGTAAAGCCAAACAGCTCAAGGTGCAGCTTATAATCCCTTCCAAAGGGTATAACTGCAAAGGCCGCTAATGCCGTGATGACAACAATTACAGGCGCTGCAAGAAAGATTATCTTATTGGCCGCAGAGGGGATGATAATCTCTTTTAAAAAGAGCTTGATCCCGTCTGCAAGGGGCTGCAGCAAGCCAAAGGGGCCAACGCGATTTGGACCGAGCCTGTCCTGTATAAGGCCGAGGACGCGGCGCTCCATATAGGTAAGAAGCGGCACAACAGCCAGCAGCCCCCCCATCACCACGCCAATGGTAATTAGTATCTCTGTAAACCTTATTATGAGGTTAATGTCTAAGTTCATAATAACCCTTTAATGTGTCTTTTCCAGAACCTTTATCCTCTTCTCATGGTCACTTGCAATATTGAAGAGTGTATCCATCCCAGAGTGGACCCGGTTAAAGTGCCCCTCCATTTCAGTCCTTAATTGCTTTACATTGTTTTCTAAGTTATTTACCTTGCCATCTAACTTATCCACTTTATTATCTAAGTTATCCACTTTGATTTTTAGATCACCAATATCCTTTTTTATTTCTCCCTGACCAGTTTTTAACTCAAGGATATGGTCAAGGACTCTGTTTAATATAGCCTCATCTACCATAGCAATCACTCTCCTTTCTAATGCTCCGGCACATGCCTTTCCACTGCAACATATCCGCTCTTAAAATATAGAGCCCCTGTCTCTTTATCAATCTCCACATCGCAGAGATTTTTTACAGACGGATACATAAAGTGCTCAGGATAGAACAACAGCCCCTCCGGAATCCTGTCTGTAATCTCCACTTTTACCTTGACCGCTCCATTATTGTTTTTCAACAATGCCCTGTCGCCCTCAACAATCCCGCACCTTTCTGCATCAGCAGGATTTATCTTTAATCTCCCCTCTGGAAGTATCCTTACAGGGCCGTCTGAATATCCGCTTAACTTTCCAGAGTGAAACAGCACAGGCCCAATAGTCAGTTTAAAGGGAAACTTTGAAGGGGTCTCTTCCTCTTCTCTTTCATACATCGCACGAAGATCCTTTTGTGTAATCTTTGCATGCTCCTCAATGGAATCCTTCTCTTCCTTTTGGTTTGCGCCCTCAATAACCTGCGCAATCTCTCTTAATATATCTCCGGCGCCTTCATAATCAAGAAGATAACCCATCTTTTCAGACAGAATAGTAAATATCTGCCAGTCAGGCTTGGCATCGCCAACAGGCCCTATTGCCCTGCTGATCTTCTGCGCCCTGCCCTCCATGTTTGTAAATGTCCCGTCCTTCTCTGCAAAGGATGCCGCTGGAAGGACAACATCTGATAGCTCGCATGTCGCGGAAGGGAATAAATCCTGACACACAAGGAAATCCACCTTTTGCAAGGCCTCGTAGAATCCTGACGCCTGAGGAAATGTCCCCGCAGGGTTTTCGCCGATTATATACAAGGCCTTTATCTTGCCCTTTAACACGCCATTAAATATCTCAGAAATGTTCATCCCCTTTTTAGAAGGAACATTCCTGCCCCATATCTTTGAGATGACATTCCTCTCCTCTGCATCGCTTGCATTAAGAAGGCCCGGCAAAAACTCAGGGGCAGCGCCCATCTCTATGGCGCCGTACTCATTATTCTCATCGCATAACGGCAGAATGGCTGTTCCCTTACTGTCTATATTGCCTGTTATGATGCAGAGGTCTAAAAGATTCAATGAACTCTTGTATCCGTCTGGCTGATGAGTAATCCCCTGACCAAAGATTATTACACCCCTCTCTGCCTTTGCATAGGCCTTTGCAGCGTCGTGAATCTCCTTCTCGCTGATACCTGTCTTCTCCTCTATCTGTTTAAATGAAAGCCCCTTCAGGACGCTTTCAAGATTGTCAAAGAATTTTGTGTATTGCTTATATACCTTCTTATCATAAAGTTCCTTTTCAAGTATAGCCTTTATAATTCCTTGAATAAACCACCTAGCTGAGCCTGTTTTGACAATCAGGTGCTGGGAGGCAAATTTGGCTATATCCGTATCCCTTTCA
>JACPZJ010000217.1 GCA_016195585.1 Nitrospirota bacterium
ATCACCGATGGACACCTTCCTGTTTAATGCCCTTCCTGACTCCCTTGCTGCAGCCTCTCTATAATTATTGAGGTCTACAATATATGGAAGAAAAAGGAGGGCTAAAAAAAGTAGTATGACGAGTGAAAGAAATATTAAGCCTGTTATCTTAAAGACCCTTTTCATCTTCTCACTGCCGGTTTTCTAAGTGTTACGTGACGTTTTTGACTGCCTAATTGATATACCACCTCTGCGCCATATAGTAAGATGGATGCAGAATAGTATATCCATAACAGGAACACGACTATTGTGGTGAGAGAGCCATAAAGGCTTTTATAATGCGCTACATTACCCATATACCATGCAAAGAGATGCTTTGCCGCTTCCCACAGGATAGCTGTGAGGAAGGCGCCTCTTCCTGCATTACTTAGCGCAACCTTTGTATTCGGCAGGAATTTATATATCCATACCAGCGACAGGAATACGAGGGTGAAGGGGATTATATAATTTATCAGTGTGTCATGGATAAGAAGAAAATTTATGGATATATCTATATAGGGGATATCTCCAAGGTCTATCTTCATGTCTTTTAATAGCTTTGTTACAGATGTGATGCTCGTTGAGATAAAATAGAGTATCCCGGATAGGACGACCATCAGGATAGAGAGGATTGTTGTATAGATAAAGGTTCTTAATTTTTTTGTCTTGAATGCCATATTAATGGCATATTCAATGGAATAGAAGACCTGAATGGCCATCCAGAAAAATATGGCGCCATTAATCAAATTTAAAAGACCTGCTGTCCCTGATATCCTTTTTAGCTCCTTTATCATGGATGGATCTAACTGCGGAAAGAATGTCTTGAAGAATGGCACAAGATGCCTGTTGACCTCCTCAGCCGTGCCGAGCAAAGATATGAGGACTGATATAATAATAATTAAAAGCGGAAATAAAGACATCAGGGCAAAGTAGGATATGGCCGCCGCATGGGTAAAGCAGTCGTCCCGCCAGAAATCAATCATGGCGCGGATAAGAACCTTAATGAATCTGAAGGAGGATTGATTAATTACGCTCACCTCTTCTTTCTTAAAAATATCTTGATGGTTGTGCCTTTAAAGACAAATGCCTCGCGAAGCCTGTTTTCTATATAACGACGATAATCCTCTGAAACAGCCTCGGGATAGTTGCAGAAGATAACAAAGGCCGGCGGTCTTATTGATACCTGTGTAATATAGAAGAACTTTACCTCCCTTCCACGATACATGGGGTGCGAGTGGCTTATCTTAATTGATTCAAAAACCCTGTTTAAGTCCCCTGTGGTTATCCGTTTTGAATATTCAGACAGCACCTCATCAATCAGAGGATATATCTTTGCCACACGTTGTTTTGTCTGTGCTGATATATATATTATTGGCGCATAGTTCATAAAATGCAGTTTTTTATTTATCGCCTTTGTGTAAAGGTCTGCTGTCTTTGTATCCTTTTCTACCTTGTCCCATTTATTCACTGCCACAATGCAGCCCTTGCCTGCATCCCTTATGTATCCTGCGATCTTCAAGTCCTGATCAGTGATCCCCTCAAAGCCGTCTATTATCAGGATTGCAATATCACACCTGTCAATGCTCCTGAATGAGCGGAGAGTGCTGTACCATTCCAGATCCTCAGCAATCTTTGCCTTTTTTCTTATGCCGGCAGTGTCAATCAGGAGGTAGTCCTTTTTATTATATCTCACCAAGGCATCAATAGAATCCCTCGTTGTTCCGGGGGTCTCGCTGGTAATCATCCTCTCCTTACCGAAAAGCGTATTTACAAGTGTAGACTTGCCTACATTCGGCCTTCCAACAATGGCGACCTTTGGCGCTGCCATAGCAGCCTCTTCTTCAACCTCCTTCTCGGTTTTAGGTATATAGCCGCATGCCTCATCAAGGAGGTCGCCAATGCCGAGACCGTGCTCTGCAGAGACAGGAAAAAACCTTTCAACACCGAGTGAATAGAACTCAGGGAGGAGCGCCTCCCTCTTTAAGCTGTCAATCTTGTTTACAGCATAGATAACAGGCTTTTCAATCTTTCTTAGATAAACGGTTATCTCCTCGTCTATCGGCGACAACCCTTCCCTGCCGTCCATAAGGAATATTATTACATCTGCCTCAGAAATGGCAATCTCTGTCTGCCTTTTTACAAGCTGAAAAATATTATCTGCAGCAGCAGGCTAAAAGCCACCTGTGTCAATGAGGATAAATTCTTTATCAAGCCATGTGGCATTTGCATAGTTCCTGTCCCTTGTTACACCGGGGATGTCCTTCACAATGGCAATCGGCCTTCCAACAATGCGGTTAAAGAGAGTTGACTTTCCGACATTCGGCCTTCCAATAATCGCAACAACAGGTTTGTGCATATGTTAAATTTATCACACATATATCTTTTATTCAAGGCTGAAAAAATTGGACAGGCTTTTCCTATCTCTGATTTATTTTTATCATTACATGAAAAACCTTATTAAGAAGACGAGAACTATGGTATAATTTTAATAAATGAGCGTACAAAAAAAGAGGAATCTAAACGAAAGAAAATTTTCAGAATTGGAGGATTTATCAGATGGCGGCAGAAGGTATTTTCTTGAGGTAAAAGGAAGGCATGGCTGGAATGCAAGATATGTTAAGGAAGTAGATGCCGATGAAGAGACATTAAAGTTTTTTCAGGAAATTTATAATGATAAAGGTGTTTTAGTAGAAGTCCATGAAAAGTTTCCTGTAGATAAAGGCCACAGAAAAATAAAGGAGGAGTAAAAATGGTTGTAACAAAAAAACTGCTCGTAGACATGCTTCTTAAATATATAAATAGAACAATTGACTTGCCAAGTCTGATAGATTGGGCAGAGGAGATGATAAGAGAAGCTGAGTTTGAAGAGGAGGATTTTGAAATTATAAGGGATATTCTTGCCAGAATTGGTCTTGCAGATGTTCGTGAGTTTGGCCTTACATGGGATGATTGTTATGACTACCTTCATAGGCTTGGATATGATGTAAAAATTGAGCTGTTGGAGGCGAAGTGAAGTTTCTACACAACTCATTCCATCGGACGCTGTAAGCCGCCCCGCTGATTGTAGTCGTTGAGATGGAAAAAATTATGATCAACGATGTTGTTGAAAGCTCATTAAAAGAGATTCTTAAAGGCATACTACGGTTTTTGTTTCACCTTGTAGTAGAGTTTGTTTTGTTCTATAGTGGAGAAATATTTCTTTTTCTCTCTACCCTTGGGAAGAGGAGACCTCGGTGGAATTACTATGTTAATGAACCAGTATCGAAATTTGTTATATTCACC
>JACPZJ010000218.1 GCA_016195585.1 Nitrospirota bacterium
ATACTGTGCAACATTCTTCATATCATTATCATTAAGGATACCTGTATACGTGGGCATCCTCTTTACTGGAATAAGGGCTTTTGGATTCTTTAAATAAGCATATATAAAATCCCCCTGTAGCCTTTTGCCTGCATCAACAAAGCTCGGCCCGCTCAAACCGCCAAAAACCTTTCCCCCCTTCGCTACAGCATGACATCCATAGCAGCCCTGCTTCTTCTCAAACACGAGCTTGCCCTGGATATTTGGTTTCCCATCCTCAACTGCCTTTGCAACATCCTTTGATGTAAGTGTCATCAGGTATTCTGCAACATCTGAAGCCTCTTTGTCAGCGAGCTTCGGGTGATTTCCGGGATTTTTCTTTTCAATAGAATTGTATTCCATTGGCCTTATCGGTTTTGGATCCTTTAACCATCCTTCAAGCCAGTCCTTCTTGAACTTGCTGCCTGCAAACCACAAATCAGGCCCTTTGCGCTTTAGCTTGTCTGCAAAGGTCTTGTCTGTATTTGGTCCTGCCATTAGATGACAATCACCGCACTTATTAGATGCAAAAATGCCCTTTCCCTCCACTGAACCTGCCTCTGATTGATAAATCTTCACACTCATTACCATTCCAAACACAACTAATATTACTATCAATCTTTTTAAAAACCTGTTCATTCGCTGCCTCCTTCTCCTTACACAAAAAAAGCCACTGGGAAATTAATTGCCTTATCTCAACCCAGTGGCCTTTAAGAAATCTACTCCACCTTTAGCTCATGCCAGGTAGAAATAGACTTCTGTCCATCCTTCTCAAGGTTGCCCCCATCCCATATTGCAAAGGCAATAGGCATGGTCGTTCCCCTTTTAAATACCGCATCCTCTTTATCCTTGGTGGTTATAGCTCGGAAAAAGACTACCCGCCATTTGCCGCCGCTCCAGAGCCCTTTACCCATAACATCCTGTGAGTCCTGAAGGGTCAATGTGCCAAAACCCTCTGCATTAAGGTCTTCAACTGGCCCCTTCCTTACCTTTTTGGGTAGATTATATATCCGACCCTCATACCAGTCTACAGAATATTTTAGACCCTCGCCCGGATAGCTTGCGCCTAAGGGAACAGCCCTCTCCTTACCGCCTTCAAGGTCAGCCTTCCACTGCCAGATATTTACCATTTTGTCTCCATGTCCCATGCCAAAGTATGGGGTCTCTTTTTCACCTGCTTTTTTTACTGGAAACTCAATGGCAGCAGCATCCCTGTAGGCAGCCGTATTATCAAGTGCAGCATTCTCGCTGGAATCCTCCCACTCCAGAAGAAAGGCTATCTCCTTTCCATTGTTTATGGATTTAACAGCCACCTGCCTCACAGAGCTCTTGCCCTTTGGAAGGGCAAAGGCCCTGGGATTGGCTATAATCTGAGAGCTCAGAGGTATGGTGATGCCAACGACCTTGTCCCATACAGGATCCCTCGGGTCAGACGGTATAGCCACTTTTACAGACTTTGATACTACTGTTAGACCCTGGGGGTTTGCCAGCGGAACATTTGCTATTACCCCTGATAGAGCAATAATCAGGGTGAACAGGAAAACCTTTTTAAACATATCAACCTCCCTCCCACTTTCAAGTGGAATGCAAAATGTAAAGTGCAAATTGAAAAATACCAAATAATGTCATTCCCGCAGAGTCTCTGAACGGGAATCTATAAAACCTGGATGCCTGACAGAAACATTCAGGCATGACATCATACTTTGTCCTGTCATTCCCGCAGAGCCTCTGAGCGGGAATCCAGAACAGGAATGACATGCTTCCAATCTTACAATCTTAATTTTGAACTTTTGTAATTTTCATTTTTCATTTCTTAGCCTTTGGAGAGACCCCTGCGTTTTTATAAAGATATAAAATTATCTGCCATTTCTCGGTCTCTGTAAAGTCATCTTTCCATGCAGGCATGGCAGAGTAAAAAGGTTCATCAAGCCCCCCCTCATCTATCCTCCAGAGAACATACCCCTGGTCAAGCTGGGCAATGGCCTCTGGGTCAGTCATGTCTACAGGTTTTATAGGGGTGACAAAACCCTCTGCCTCAGGTCCTTTGCCGTCAGCCCTCTCGCCATGACAGTTAGCACAGGTGGCCTTATAAAGCCTCTTCCCGGCCAAGATATTAGGATCATTGTCTGGCAGGCTCTTTGGGTCTGCCCCACTAAGAGGGTTCTCCAGCCCTACATAGTCCAGGGGCGGGGTAGAATGTATAACCTTCCTTACCTTCTTCTCTGCTTTCTTTTCCGCTGCTGACACATTGGAAAAGACGATGAGGAAAAGTATCAAGGGAAGTATCATAAATATCTTTTTCATGTCGGTCTTGCCTCCTTTCAAAATCACCTGCTTCAATTCAATCTCTTCAACACCTCTTTAAGGTGTAAAAGATGGTTCCTTAAAAACTCCTTCATAAAGGCGCTTGCCCCCTTGTAAAAGGGCTCTTTAATCCTTTTCTGGATTCGCTCATTGAGTTTATCAACCCATTTATTTAGATGTCTCTCCAGAAAATCCCTTTGGGCAAGGCGGTAAGGGTTAGCATCCTTCCCAAACTCCAGCGCATCGGCCTCCTTCTTTGATAGAAAGGCCATGAACTCAAGCTCAACCGATAGGTTGTCGGGATAATCCTTTTCCTTGTCAGAGAGCTTGATATCAAAATGCTCGTAAAAGCGAAGGATGTCTTCGTAGATATCCCGGCTGCACATATCATCTCTATAGCCTGTATAATCTGATTCATATAGAGTTTTTCCGCCGCCCATGTCAAAGGTGTTTATATACTCGCTCTCTAACTCGTCCTGATGAAGAGAGGGAGATGGGATGCCATTGAAAAAATCTACCTCAAAGGGCAGCCCCTCTATGAGGGCACATAGCTCCTCCGCTGCCTCTGCGCCCCCCACCGCCTCATAAAATTCTCTTTTAGGATAGGAGAAGCATTTGCTGAGAAACAGGTATATCTGTGGTATAGATTGATTAGCCATGATAGTCTCCATCATACACCACCCTTATAGCCCTTATCCGTGTCCTTTGACGGCGTTACAAACTGGGTCTTCACAGGCTGCACCTCCTCGGGTCTCTGGAAAGGTTTGCCCTTGACATTCAACTGGAACCTGTCCTCATTATCATGTCCGATAAGGAGCATGCATACCTCGCTCTTTGTGCCCTTTCTCATCTTCTCCCTCTCCCTTAAGATAGTATCCTGAACATTTTTCACATTCTTTTCCCCTCCGAAGAGGGTGCCGAGGAACTTAACAGGTATAACCCTTTCATTGGTAATCTCGCCGTTGCCTCCAAATTTAAAGTTGCCTATGGGCGGGACATAGAATAGATTGGGCTCTGTCCCGAACTCAGGATGCAATGGCAATGCCACCTTATACTCATGTATGAGCTTGTAGACAGCGCTATTCTTATCATCCTTCCATCCTA
>JACPZJ010000219.1 GCA_016195585.1 Nitrospirota bacterium
ATCAGCGCACTTCCATACCATGCTGGGTTGGCAAATGAAATTCGAGATAAAAATCAGGATGCCTTTAACAAGGACGAGGCATCAGTGATTGTAGCGACCATTGCCTTTGGTATGGGTATAGATAAGTCCAATGTGCGGTTTGTAGTCCATGCAGACCTTCCAAAAAACATTGAAGGTTATTATCAGGAGACAGGCCGAGCAGGACGCGATGGGGAACCAGCCCATTGCCTCTTGCTTTTTGGCAGGGGGGATATTCCCAAGCTCCGCTATTTTATTGATCAGATAACAGACCCTGCAGAACGTTCCATAGCCCTTGAAAAACTGAACGAGGTAATCGGGTTTGCAATGCATAATGTGTGCAGGAGAAAGAGGCTTTTAGGGTATTTTGGCGAGGAGTATGCATCTGACAATTGCGGAAGCTGCGATATCTGCTCCGATGTTCACGAGCAGCTTGATATCACAAGGGATGCGCAGATAGTATTGTCTGCCATCTTTAGGACGCAGGAGAGGTTTGGCATCAGGCATATTGTTGATATAGTAATCGGCTCGGATACAAAGCGCATCCGGCTGCTTCAACATGACAAAATAAAGACCTATGGCGCGGGAAGGGACAAAGACAAGGGGCACTGGCGTTTTATTATTGATGAACTCTTTGCGCAGGATGTCATCAGGCAGGAGGGAGACCCGTATCCGGTGTTGAAGCTGACTGAAAAGGGCAAACATGTCCTCTATGGCAAGGAGATAGTTACTGCCTTGAAAAAGGAAGAGACAAAGGCAAAGGCGCTGGCAAGGGGCGATATTGCCGGGTATGATGCAGCCCTCTTTGAAATCTTGCGCTCTGTAAGGAAGAGGATTGCCGAAGGGGAGCAGGTGCCTCCATTTGTTGTATTTTCTGACAAGACACTCCATGAGATGTGCAGATACTATCCTGCAATGCCTTCTGAAATGATGAGAATCAGCGGAGTGGGGGATAAAAAGTTGGAACGATATGGGAATGCCTTTTTAGATGAGATAAAAAGATACCTGAGCAAAAACCCCGGCATACAAATCCCATACCCTCAATCCAATGACAACCGCGCAGGCATAAGCCGGCCGCGTGAGAAGAAGATAGGGGAGACAGTGGAAGAGACCTACAGGCTTTTAAGGAGTGGGTTATCAATAGATGAGATTGCGAGAGAGCGGAACCTTGCGCTATCCACAATTGCCGCGCATATAGAGAGGCTTATCCAAAAGGGCCGTGACATTGATATAGACAGACTCATTGAACCGGCAAAGAGGCAGAGGATTGAGAAGCTGTTTTTAAACTTACAGGAGTGGAATCTGACCCCTGTTGTGGAGTCTTTTCATTCTGAGGTGAGCTATGAAGATGCCCGGCTGGCAAGGGCATGGCTTAGGAGAGGGGAAGGCAGGGAATCCTATGATCATACATAACGAAGACATAAAGGAATTAGTCGCCGAGATTCCTGAGGGGCATAGGCATTTGAGGACAACAGTTGTCCTTCAGGACGGAGCAGAGTTTGTGTTTCAGGAGGCGGCAATTGGAAATCTGGTTAGGGCGTATATCACTGTCAAGACGCATCCCACAATAAAGAAGGTAATATTAAAGGGCAAAAAGATTGCTGATAGCAAAGAGGATTTTGCAGAGTGGCAAATGGTGGAGGAGTGGGAGTAATAAAAAAAGATGGCGGTCAAAGATCTGACAGATGATGAAATATTTGCAGAGCTAAGCAGCATTGGGATTGAAACAGGCATTGACGAGTTTAAGGCAGAGGCTGTAGAGGCTGGAAGCCCCTCTGTCTTGGCCAAGGCATGGGAGGATGTGTCTGAGGCAAAGGATGAGAAAGAGGATTTTTTATATGAGGCGGCCTTGGAGCTCTGGAAGCGGCATCTTGGACATATAAAATGTCCTGAGCTTCTGGCAGGGTTTATTGACGAGACTGTTATGATGTATGAGGAAAATCCTGATGAACATGACCGTTTTTCTCTTCTAAAAATATATGAGAGAATAAAGGAGTTTTATGATTATCTGATTAAAGAGGATGGGTCTCCGGACATTGATATTTATAATGACCTGACATGGCATACACATTATGATTTTGAGGTCTTTTTGCTGACCTTGCCTTTTGAGTTTGCCCGCCACAAATTGGTGGATGAGGCAATAAATATAGGCAGGTTGTTTGCTGATATATCAAGCCAGCCGGCGAACTTTCTTAGGGATGCAGGCTGTATCCTCGCTGAGGCAGGGAGGGAAGCAGAGGCAATAAGGCAGATAGAGGAAAATCTAAAGAGGTTTCCTAATGATATCCGGGTTGTGATAAATGCTGGTGATGCAATGTGGAGCCTTGACAGGATAAAGTCAGCAGAGGAGTTCTTTCTAAAGGCATATAAAATGGCAGCAAAGGAATATGATAAACCTGGTGTGCTTGAGCGGCTGATTGACCTTTATAAGGAAACAGGGATGATTGAAAAGGCAGAGGCATACGAAAAAGAATATAAGGAATTAATTGCTCCGCCAAGGCATCTGGTTAAAAAGAAAAAGACTGATAGAAATAATCAATAATATGCAAAATTACAATCTTTACAAACTTCTTAAAGAAGAATTAAAAAACGGCTCGTCTGATCTTGTTACAAGGCAGTCGGGGCAGGTGATACGGGAGAGGATTGAGAGGGATATTGCGGATGAAGAAGACGGCGAGATTATTGCCCTTGATTTTTCCAAGATAGGAATAATTGATTATTCCTGCGCTGATGAGATTGCGGCAAAGCTTATTTCAAGGCTGATTAGCGGCGAGTATGGGGATAAGTATATTATCCTTACAGGCATTAATGAAAACCAGAAGGAGAATATTGAGGTGGCTCTTGAGAGAAAGGGGCTTGCTGTAATAGCAGAGATGCGGGATAAGAAAAAGATCCTTATTGGAAGCCTGAATAATTATCTTAAAGAGACCCTTGATGTTATCCAGAAAAATGGCAAGATAACCGCAAAGGAGCTTTGCGAGGCTAAAAGGCTTGAGGCAAATACAAGCGGGACGCGGCTGTTAAATCTTTATAAAAAACGGCTCACAAAAAGGATTGATGCAATACAGGAAGGCGGAAGGGTGTGGGTTTATGAAAGGATATAGGTAACTTTTTAGCGTTTCTAAAAGAACCGCTAAACATTATTAAAAATTGCAAAGTGCAAAGTGAAAAATGCAGGGTGAAAATAAGGTCATTCCCGCAGCGTTTTTGAGCGGGAATCCAGCATGGACATGGATTCCTGCCAGATACATGCAGGAATGACATACTTAAAAATTTGCAATTTACATTTTGAAATTTTCATTTTGCATTCCTGTCTGCCGACAGGCAGGGAAGTTTAGGCATTCTTTCCTGCCTGTCGGCAGACAGGAGAATGACTAAACTGTTACGGATATAGAGGGGTGATAAAATGACTGTTGGCATTTTTATTTTGGGATTGATAATTGGCGGCATTGTAATATGGTTTATTATTAGCTCACGGCTTGAAGGCAGGGCAAGGGGCGCAGAGGCGATTGTTTCTGAATTGAGGATGCAGGTTCAGCAGAGGGAGGCAGAGATAAATAAGGTGCGGGCTGAACTGGATGCAGAAAAGCAGGCAAGGGTTGAGGCGCTCACAAGGCTTGAGGCCTCTGCCAAGAGCCTTGAGGAACAAAGGTCGCTCATTGAGGCGATGAGCAAGGAGATGAAAGACACTTTTAACGCCCTTTCATCGGCAGCGCTAAAAAGCAGCAGTGAGGATTTCCTCCGCCTTGCATCTGAGCATCTCGGAAAGATTGCTGCAGACACAAAGGGCAGGCTTGGCGAGCATCAGGCGGCAATGGACGGCCTTGTCAAACCCTTGCATGAGTCGCTAAGGAAATACGAGGAGCAGATAAGCGCCATTGAGGCAAAGAGGAGGCAGGACTATGGCGGCATTGAAGAGCAGATAAAGATGCTTGCCTCAACGCATCAGCAGTTGCAAAAGGAGACAAGCAGCCTTGTTACAGCGCTTAGAAAGCCGCAGGTCAGCGGGTCATGGGGACAACTTTCATTAAAGAGGGCTGCGGAGCTTGCAGGCATGACTGCATATTGCGATTTTTATGAGCAGGTCTCTGTTGATACTGAGACAGGACGGTTAAGGCCTGATATGATTGTAAGGCTTCCCAATGGAAGGGAGATTGTGGTTGATGCAAAGGCGCCTGTTGATGCCTATATGAATGCCATATCCGCAACATCAGATGAAGAGCGCGAGAAGGCATTAAATAATTATGTGGCTCAGGTTAGGACGCACATGAATGCCCTCGGTTCAAAGGCATACTGGGAGCAGTTTCCAAAGTCACCAGAGATAGTCGTAATGTATCTGCCCGGGGAGTCGTTCTTCAGCGCTGCATTAGAACATGACCATACACTTATTGAGGATAGCAGCATAAAAAAGGTGATAATCGCCACACCGACAACCTTTATTGCCTTACTCAAGGCAATCGCCTATGGCTGGCAGCAGGAGCAGCTTACAAAGAATGCCCAGCAGATAAGCATACTCGGCAAGGAGCTATATGAGCGGATCAGCACATTGGCAGGGCATTTTGATGATATAGGATCATCAATTGCGCGGGCCATGGATGCCTATAACAAGGCAGTCGGCTCCATGGAATCCCGTGTCTTGCCATCGGTCAGGAGATTTAAGGAGCTCGGCATTACAGGCAGTGAAGAAATACCTGTCCTTGAGCAGATAGATAAGGCGCCGAGGGCAATAAGTCTTCCGGAATCAGATTAACGGAGCACAAAAAAAGGAGGTATAAGCCATGTCAGAAAAAATGAATCATGAGGAGTTTGTAAGAAAGGCTGTTGTCAGTTTAAGAAAAGAGGGTTATAAAGGGATACACACTGTTTATTCAGGTTTTAACGAGGCCTTCAAAAAATACTTTGATGGTGAAAATCCTGTTGAGGCAACTAATAAGCTGTCGCAGGAGGGGAAGATTGTTATAAGGCCTGTTAAGGGCGGCGTGATGCTGTATCTTCCTGAAGAGGCGCCGGCTGCTAAAGGCTCTGGCGACGAGGCGTTGAAGAAGATGGGGTTGTAAGGTGCGTAGGGGCGAACGGCCGTTCGCCCCTACAAATATTTGTAGTGAAGAGAGAAGGATAAAAAGTACCCATTGACTTTTAAGGGATTCGGGATTACAGTTAAATTAATTATGGCAGTGAATGGAGTAAAAACAGTCTTTTTATTGGTTACCCTTTCCCTTTTCTCCTGCAAGGCTTTTACGCCTTCGCCTGAAACAATTGTTGTTCCTATGAAGCCGAAGATTGCCCTTGTCCTTGGCGGAGGCGCAGCAAGGGGTTTGGCCCATGTTGGCGTTATAAGGGTATTGGAGCAGGAAAAGATCCCTATAGACCTTATTGTCGGCACAAGTGTTGGAAGCCTTATTGGCGCAGTATATGCATCCCATGCAAACAGCTTTGAGCTTGAGTGGGAGGCATTCAAGGTTACAAAGGATGACATCTTTGATTTTACAATCATCTATTCAAAGATGGGGCCTGTGAAAGGCGACAGGATTGAGGAGTTTGTCAACAGGGTTGTGCCTGTAAAAAACATAGAGGAGATGCGCATACCCTTTGCTGCAGTCGCCACTGACCTAAACACAGGCGAGATGGTGATCATAGACAAAGGTCCTGTTGCAAAGGCTGTTCATGCAAGCAGCGCCATACCGGGTGTCTTCCACCCTGTAAATTATCTGAACAGGACGCTTGTGGATGGAGGGGTTGTGAATAATGTGGCTGTTGATGTGGCAAGGCAGAGGGGCGCGGATATTGTAATTGCTGTTAATGTGGGCGCAAATGTGGTTAATTATGAGGTTAGCAATCTCTTTGATATAAGCCTTCAGGCAGTAAATATAATGGGTAATGAGATAGCAAGATTTAAGATTAAAGGCGCGGATATTATAATTGCCCCGGCTGTCGGCAATGTGGGGATGCTTGACTTTGATCAGAAAAAAAAGTGCATGACTGAGGGTATTGCTGCAACACAGCGCGCAGTTCCTATAATTAAGGATAAGATAGACGAATGGTTAAAGAAGAATAACCCTGCAAACAAGAGGCCTCAATGATGAAGGCAGTTGCGGCTTATGCCATAAATGGGAGAAGAAGTATCTGAGGAAAATGGGCGACCCCCCTTGACCTTTTGAAGGACTTCCTAAACGCGCCGGATTTTTTTTATAAAGCGTCAATCGCTTCATTCAGAATATCAGGATAGTCTGTCATAATGCCGTCAACACCCATCTTGATAAGCCTCGCCATGTCTTCTCTTTTGTTTACAGTCCAGACATGTATCTTGATATTCTTCCTGTGCGCCTTTTCAATAAACTCCTCTGTAAGGAGATGGTAGTTTTCATGATACTCAGGTATCTGAAAGGCATCGGCAGCAGGCATATAAATAGGCATCACCTTTAATCTCATGAAGATAACAAACATCCTTATCTCTGAAACAGATGCGCCTGTTGCAATAGAGCCTTTAGACGCCCTGCGGAATCTCTTTATTGCATCATGGCTCTCAGAAACAACAAGCGCCTTCTCAGTCATATTGTGCGCTTTAATAAGTTGAAAAAGCCTTTCTTCTATTGGCGGGGCAAATTGTTTTATCTCAATATTTATCCTCTGATTCGGAAATTCAGCAAATACCTCTTTTAAGGTCGGGATTGTAAGTCCCGCTCCCCTAAAGGGATAATCCTCTTGACCGTCTTTTTTAACAGCAAACCAATATCCTGCATCCAGACCTTTTATTTCTGATAGTGTAAGCTCATTGACCCCGCCTTTTCCATTTGTAGTCCTGTCAACTGTTGGGTCGTGTATTACAACCACCTCTCCGTCTCTCGTTGCATGCGCATCTATCTCAAGGACATCGGCGCCGACCTTTAATGCCTTTTTATATGCGGCAATTGTATGCTCAGGAGAAAGCCCGCGGCCGCCGCGATGGGCAATATTCAATGGCCTGTCTGTTTTCAGAAATGGCCTGTCAGGTCTTTTGAATAGAGGCATTTAATAATTCCTTATGTATCTTTAAGAATTGCAGGTCTTCTATTGTATCAATATCATACCAGAAGGGGAGGAGATATATAGAAGATAACTGTTTTTTAGGCATCATTTTTAATGTTTCCCTAAGCACATCCTTTGTGCCCCATTTTATGTTTTTGAAAATAGGCGGCGCTGCGCCCTTTACACCTATCAGATAATAGCCGCCGTCGCATGATGGGCCGACAACCAGACTCTTTTTATCAAGCGCAATGAAGGCATCATCAATATATTTCTTTGGAAGGCTCGGACTGTCGCATCCTATTATAATTACCTTTTTATAGCCGTCATTAAGAAGTTCCGTAAATGCGCTCTCCATCCTCTCGCCAAGGTCTTTGCCGTATTGTTTTATTAGATGGAATCCAAATCTCTTTGCAAGGGTTTTAAAATATGGATGATTCTCATCAGGGTAACAGGCAATAATCTTTTTGCAATCCTTGACCTTTTCTGCGATGCTCACTGTTTGCAATAAAAATTCTTTGTATAGTTTCAGCGCCTTTGTCTGCGAAAGGTTTTTTTGAAGACGTGTCTTTACCTTGCCTTTGACAGGCGCCTTTGCAAAGATAATTAAAGCATTCATACAGTGAGAACGCATGAGCAGTGGTATCCTGCAACCTCGTAATCAGGGTTGACTTGCTTTACTGAAGATATTGAGCAGGCTGCAATCTCAGAGCCCATTGAGTTATAGATAACAGGCGTCTTTTTGCTGAGGCTCTCCTTATCCACACCCTTTTCTGCCTGCGCCCACAGGGCATTCTCAATCAGCATCTTATAAGTATTGCAATATGGGTCTACTGCCTCAAGCCTGCCCGCGCCTGTTTTTATCTCTTCATTAAAATAGCCGTAGCAGAAACAGCCGCCTCCGCATATAAAGCGAAGATAACATCCGCGGCATTTTTCAATATCATTTAAGCTGCATTGCCTTATCTTTTTTGCCAAAGGCGAGTCAAGCCATAAATCTGATAGAGAATAATCTCTTACATTCCCTGCGCTGAATCTTTTATCCCCTGCAATTGCAGCGCATGGATACACCTCTCCGTCTGAATCAACGCATAGCATCTCATAACAGCAGTTGCATAGGTCGGTCTTTCCGCCCTTTTTACCAGAAATACGCGCCTTAAATGATTCAGCATTATCAATGATAACACCTGCCTCTTTTGATGCCTCAATCAGACGCAACATTGTTTCTGATAATTCATCAGAAGAGATGTAAAGCTCATCCCTGAATCTCTGCATCCTGCCTTTAGGGTGCAGATAGAGGATATGGTGTGTCTTTATGCCAAGCTGGGCAATAAACTTATGCGCCTCAACAGCGCTATCCTTGTTTAAACGTGTAAGTGTTGTAGTAATGGTTGGGGTAATGCCCGCCTCTAACAGCCCCTTTATTCCATTTA
Source organism: Nitrospirota bacterium (assembly GCA_016195585.1). GTDB lineage: Bacteria > Nitrospirota > CAKKRA01 > 9FT-COMBO-42-15 > 9FT-COMBO-42-15 > JACPZJ01. Next base: position 8,454 of record JACPZJ010000219.1, read on the forward strand.
CTGCAAGATCAAAGCTCCC
>JACPZJ010000238.1 GCA_016195585.1 Nitrospirota bacterium
TAAAAGAACGGCAGGGTATAGTCCTTAACCTCCTGAATGAATATATCAGCAAAGGCGGATACCCCGAAGTTCTGGTCAAAAACATTGACTCTAAGAGCTATATTGCAACCTTATTTGAGAGCATCCTTTTTAAAGATATTGTAAAGAGATATAATGTGCGCTATGCTAAGAAACTCTATGAATTAGGGCTCTATCTGATTACAAACCATTCCAGTGAATTCTCGTACACGAGATTGAAAAATGCCCTTGATTTTAAGAGCGTGCATACCGTTGAAAATTACACAGACTATCTCAACGAGGCGTTCCTTATATTCTATGCGGAAAGATTTTCTTATAAGATTAAGGAGCAATTAAAAAGCCCTAAGAAGGTTTATGCGTACGATACAGGCGTTATCAATGCAGTAAAGTTCAAAACATCGCCAGACACAGGAAGATTGATTGAGAACCTTGCAGCAATAGAGCTTCTGAGAAGGGGGAAGGAATTCTATTGCTATAAAACCAAGGACGGCAAGGAGGTTGATTTTGCAGTAAAGGAGGGATTGAAGATAGGTCAGATGATCCAGATATGTTATGATATAGATCAATACCTGACGAAAAAAAGAGAAACAAATGCCCTTGTTAAAGCTGCCAGCGAGGCCAAATGCAAAAATCTGATTGTGCTGACATGGGATTATGAGGCAGAAGAAAGATTAGATGATAAACAAATAAACTATCTGCCTTTATGGAAATGGCTGCTTGGTCTAAAACCGCTTCCATAGCCATGGCTTCTTTAGCAGGTTCAGGCTGCAAACCTGAACCTGCTAAAGGCTAAAGCATATCCCTACAACTTGAACATCTCCTTCTGCCTGTAGGCGATAAGGATGTCCATCAGCTCTGATTTCTCGCCCTTAGCCTTTTTCTCCATTTCTGTTTGAAGCATCTTCTGGGCATTTTCAACCTCTTGGCCAAATAGCTTTTTTAAATAATCAATAGGGATTCTCTGTTCATTGATAGGCTCGCCCTTTTCATTAAACTTAGATGGGCTTAGAGGCGGCACATAAAAGACATTCGGCTTTGTGCCAAAGTCAGGCCTTAATGGCAGAGCCACCTTCCATCCCTTAACAAGCTTATACACATGGCTGCCTTTATCATCAAGAAACCCTACATGCCTTGCCCTGCCAACACACTGCTTGGCGCAGGCAGGCGGCAGACCCTTTTCAATCCTCGGATAGCAGAAGATGCACTTCTCTGTCTGCCCGGGTATGCCCTCTTCCTGCCTTGCCCTCTTTGGATTAAAATAGACCTTCTTATACGGACATGCCCTTATGCAGTTTCTTATGCCTCGGCATTTCTGCAGATCAACCAGCACAATCCCATCCTCCTCCCTCTTGCGGATAGCCTTCATTGGACATGCTGCAAGGCAGGCAGGTTTTGAGCAGTGGTTGCATAAACGAGGGAGATAAAAATAATAAGAGTTAGGATACTCGCCCTCTCCTACATCCTCATCCCAATTCGGCCCCCACTCCGGCTCTTTTTCAGGCTTTAGAATGGCATCTTTTTCTTCAGCAACCTTTTCATAATTATATTCCCATGGTATTCCATACTCTTCTGGTATCTGCGGCAGCTCTCCGATCTTCAACTGTCCATCCTTGCCCCAGCCTGCATTGTAATCCATCCAGTTTTTGGGATAGCCCTTTCCCGGCATGGTCTCTACATTGTTCCAATACATATACTCCCTGCCATTTCTGTTTGTCCATTGGGTCTTGCACGCTGCTGTGCAGGTCTGACACCCGAGGCACTTGTTTAAATCTATGACCATTGCAATCTGTCTCATCTATACCTTCACCTTCTCGTTACAGTTTAGCCATTTTTAGAAATGGCTAAACTTCAATGTAAAATGCAAATTTTAAATTGAAAATTGTAAATTTTAAGACTATCTTTCCTGTCTGCCGACAGGCAGGCGCTGCTCCATAGCAGCACAATAGCGGAGGATAGTCTTTTCTTTCCAAATTTGCATTTTGTATTTTGCATTTTGCAATTTACAATTTTTAATGATGTTTAGCGTTTTACTTAGAAAACGCTAAACAGTTACACCTTCTCTATGTCAACAGAGGACTCGCTCATCAGTTGGTTGCCATCCCAGAATGGATTAAAGCTCATGTGGCCGTATTTGCCTGCAAGCTCCAATGGCGCAAGGATGCCTGCAACTACATTGTTGAACCCCTTGCGGTCTTTAAACTGGAAGTTCTCCCATGCATGCTCTGTCCATATTACATTCTCCGGCGTGCCGGGATGGAGCTTTGCCATGAGATACATCTCTCCAACATCATTAAAGACCCTGACCCTGTCCCCCTCTTTTATCCCCTTCCTCTTTGCAGCCCTTGGGCTTATGCAAACATACGGCGCACCCCTTTGCAGCCTCAGATGATATTTGCCTGTCCTCCATGTTGTGTGAATCCCATAGCGCGTATGCGGATTGTAATACGCAAATGGATATTTGCCTGGCCTTACAGGCTCTCTTGCTGTGGCTGTTGCGCAGCCGAGCTTTAGATAAAGCTCATGGTCAACATAAAACTGCTGCCTGCCTGATAGGGTTGGATAGGGCTGTTTGAGATATACCTGCGGCTCAAATGGATAGAAGGGCTTGTCAGGATAAAGCGGGCTTGTCTGTCCTGCGGAGCTGTCAAGCTTGACAAAGCCCCTCTTGCTTAGCGCAGTTAAATCTGCGCCTCCTGTTGATCCTGATGATGCGGAGAGCAGCCACTCAAAAAGATCCTTCTCGCCCATAATCTTATTATCGCCTATTGTAATAAAGTCATGATAGATAGTGTCTAAATCCCTTATAACATTAAATTCCTTGTCTTCTACCTTTATAATCCCCTTCTTAATTGCAGTCTCCTGAATCTTTTTTGAAAGGAGCATACATATCTCCCATTCGGACTTTGCCTCTCCGGGGATTTTTAATCCCTTTGGCGGTATCATTGCATTTGCAAAACGCGAATATCCCGGGTCCCCCCTTAATTCCCATCCCTCGTAGTTGGTGATGCTTGGAAGCACAATGTCAGCAAGAAGGGCAGATGAGTCCCATCTGTAGTTTACATTAGCGTATAGTTCTAAAGAATTAAGGAGCGCCTTTTCTGTCTGCTTCTGCGCATTATTCCTTTCAAACTTGTTGTCATGGAAGAGGAGCATCACCTTTGGCTTATTAAAGTAGGCAAAGCCCTCTTTTTTTACAGCAGAATCTATCAGGCCCAAAAGGCTCTTTTTATCAATGCCTGCCTTCTTCTTTAGCTCCATATCATCATAATGGGACAAGAAGCTCCTCCACATCTCTCCGTCCTTCCATTCGCCGAGAGAGCCTGAGCCAAAACGGGCTGGCTTTGGCGAAGAGACAGCGCCAAAGTCGCCGAGCCCCCATTCATTATCTATGTCAAGGCCGCCCCTCCTTCCTGCATGGCCTGTAAGCGCAAGCAGAAGAGCTGCCTCCCAGCAGGAAAGGACGCCCCAGAAGTATTTGTGCATGCGGTAGCCAAGGAGGATTACTGCCTTTTTTGCATTTGCGAATTTTCTCGCCTCATTATAGATTATGCTTGGATGTATGCCTGTGTATCTCTGTGCTGTTTCAGGCGCAAATTTTTCTGCCTCCTTCTTTAACTGCTCAAAGGCTGTTGTAACCTCAATCTCTTTGCCTTCGCTGTTTTTTATCTTGAATCTTCCTTCAAGGACAGGCCTTGAATTGCCGAGCCTCAACGTTGACTCCGCGCTTCCCATGCTTCCCTGAACCTCTGCAGGCCGTCCTGTCTTTTCATCAAGGAAATAAAATATCTGATCGCTCCCACCTTTTGCCATATCAGATTTGCGGAGGAGCTTCCCATCGTTTGTCTTCACTAAAAACGGCAGGTCTGTCTGCTCGCGGATGAATTCAGTATCATATAATTTTTCTTTTATAATTACATTAATCATGGACATTGCAAAGAAGCTGTCTGTGCCGGGGTTTATTGGGATCCATTGGCTGCTCTGCCTTGCAGTGGGATTATAGTCAGGCGATATGGAGACAACCCTTGCGCCGCTGTATTTTCCCTCCCATATATAATGGGCGTCCGGTATCCTTGAGACTGTTGGATTTATCCCCCAGATAAGAAGATAGTCTGCCTCATACCACGCCTCTGATGAGCAGCCGACTGTAGAGATGCCATAGGCAATGGTTGCGCCAGGGAACATGTCGCCAACAGCGCCGGCAACATTAAAGCGGACAGCGCCAAGAAGCGAGCCTAACCGCAAAGAAGCGCCCCTCCTCACAGGAGAAAGTATGCCTGTTCCGGCATAGACCATGAGCCTGTCAAACTCCTTCTTGCCCTCAAGCTCCACAATCTTTCCAGCAATCTCCTCTGCTGCCTCGTCCCAGCTTATCCGCTTCCATTTCCCCTCGCCACGCGCGCCGAGCCTTTTCATGGGATAAAGGATGCGGTCCTTTTCATAAAGCGCCTGCGAATGAAGCGCCCCTTTATTGCAGCCGCGGGGATTGGCATCTGGTATCTCAGGGCTGATTTGAGGATAATCTGACACCTGTTCCTCCCTTACAATCCTGCCATCCTTTTCAAAGGTCTGCCATGCGCAGTTACCCTTGCAATTTACGCAGTGCGGCGAATAGCCTGTGCTGTCTCCCCTTGTAAAGGCAAACTCAGAGCGGTAAAGCTCCAGCGTCTCTTTGCTTACCTCACGAAGCTCCTTTGCGACATAGACCTCCTCAGCAGGCCAGAGGAAATCAAGCGCCTTTCTGAAATATGCAAATACAGCGCCTCCGCCGAGGATGACTGCAGCATATTTAATAAAGGTTCTTCTCTTTAACAAGAGCCTTTCAAGCATACAAACCTCGTAACTATTTAGCCATAAGATAATTTATAGACATGATTCACCCTCCCCCTCCCCCCTCCCATCAAGGGAGGGGGGTTTTAGTGTCCACCACCCCCTTGTGGGAGAGGCACACCACATTTCCCTCTCCCCTTGTGGGAGAGGGTTAGGGTGAGGGGTGTATCAATCATTCGCCAGATTAAGCCCTTCCTTCTCCCTTACCTCCTTTATAAGGCGATACCTTCTAAAATAAAGTATATGCGCTGTAAACATTGCCGTTCCAAAGAAGGTCATGCCCATTACAAAGCTTCCTACAGAAAGTGTAGGCCAGCCGGACATAAATGCGCCTGTAGTGCATCCGCCGCCTGTAAGCGCGCCGACAACCATCAGCACGCCTCCAATAAAGACTGTTAAAAGGCGAAGGTAAAGCCTCTTTCCAAAGGCAGCCTGAAAGAGCGGCGTAACCTCCTCCTTTTTTATAGTGCCTGCAAGAAGGCTGCTGATAAAAGCGCCGGGTATCAGCCCAATTACGAGCATTGCGCGCCACAGTGTGCTCTCGCTGAGGGTTGGAACGCTCTGGAGCGGATGGCCTGCAAAAGAGGCAATATGCGCTGTCAATGCCAGAAATCCGCCTGAGAAGGATAGATATTCGCCGCTGAATGCGCTCATGGCAATAGCCAATCCTGCAATTGCTCCTGTTGAAAGCCAGCCCCATTCCCTTTTTAAAAGAGGAAGCCCTTTCTGCTTCTGATTAAATTTTCTTGCAGGGTCAAGTATGTTCATAAAAAAACTCATCATAAGAAAGGCCATGCCGAGGGTAATGGCAATGTATCCAAAAGGAATCTGAAAAATCATCGGCAGGGTAATGAACCGCTGCTCCTCTCCTAATCCGCTGAGGAAAGGCAAAAGATTGTCATAAACAAGCACGCCTGCAAAAATTCCGAGCACGCCTGAGAGTATCAGAAATTTTCCAGCAGCCCACCGGGCCACACAGGTTCCAGGTCAGAGTCCTGCCAATGCCATGCCAATGCCAAAGAGAACACCGCCTACTATATGCCCCATTCCAAAATAGCCGTTTATCCTCTGAGCAGGGCCAATGCCTGAAAGGTCGCCAATGGCATAAATCAACATGGCCACTGCTGTGCCAGTGAACATAAACTTCATCGCCTTGAAGTCCTTCATCAGAAGCGCGCCCATTATCCTTGAGTATCTTGTAATGCCGCCCCTGTGCATAGCAAAGCCAAAAAGAGCGCCGATTAATAACGCATTCAGCATATTTATTGCCTCCAGTCCTTAAAAGAGCCTATCTTAGTAGTTGCCACCTCCAGATCATCTGCATTTGACCAGTCTTCAAACGAGCCGCCGTAAACACGGGCATTATAACCGAGCATGCTCAGAACCATCATGCCATAAGTAGACCTGCCAAAGCCGATATTGCAGTAGGCAACAACCTCCTTATTTTTTGTTACACCTGCCTCGGCTAAAATCGCCTGTATCTCAGCAGGGGATTTGACTGTTTCATTGCCAGCAAGATGAGTCCAATCTAAGCTAACCGCACCGGGCAGATGCCCTCCCCTCGGATTGCCTGCAGGATTCACGCCAACATACTCATCAAAGCTCCGCATATCAAGAATAATCACATTCTCCCTGTTTTTAATGAGCCACTCGCGGCTTGCAACCATCTCTATCCTTGGTTTGGCAACAAAACTCTTCTTCTGAATTTTTGACGGCATACTGCTAACACTCCGCCCCTCTGAAACCCACTTCTCAAATCCGCCTTTCAACACCTGAACATTGTCATGCCCATAATATTTCAAAAGCGCCCAGATTATGCTTGCATCTGGAAAGGTAATACTGTCATAAACTATTACCCTTGTATTTGCATCAATGCCTGCATTGCCGAGTATCTTCTCAGCCATTGCAGGCGGGATAAAAAAACCGTTCTCGCTTTTATATTTTAATATCTCATTAAGTGCTTTTGGCTCCCTGAATTGGGACTTTGGTATGTTCACGGCATTTTGGATGTGCAACTTCTGAAAATCCTCAGCGCTTCTTGCATCAATTACGACAATATCCTTTTGTTTAATCAGGCTGGAGAGTTCTTCTGTTGTTGCAAAAAATTTAGCAATTATATCGGACGATACAGGCGGCTCTTTCTTCTGGACACAACCCGCAATGATAGCAACTATCACAAGTAAGATTAGAATTGCCTGTTTTCTTACTTTATGCAACACAATATCACCCTTAGATTAAAGGCATGCCTTTGAGAGCTTCTTCTTACCGCCAAGGACTGCAATGTCATTTGCCATAATCTTATTGCCTTTAATAATCCCCTTAAGCACAACCTGCTTTCCAAAGGCATTGTCCAATTTCCATTGAGCAAGGCGGTGCAGCTCAATCCTGTAGAGCTTTCTGTCGCCTGTAAATAAAACAACAGGGCTTTTGCTTGTCCATTCAATGTAGCATGCAGAGAGCCTTCCTGCTGATAGGCACTTTTCTGTTAGAATCTGCCCCTGTAGAAGCGCCTCTCTTTTTGCTGCCTCTGCTGACCCTGCGCTGATTATAAGTGTTATAGTAATTGCTGTTATAAAGAAAAGGGCTGATAGGCTTATTTTATTGACGAGGCTTCTCATGTTTAACACCTCCTGCCTCCTCTTTTTCCCTCTCCCCTTGTGGGAGAGGGATAGGGTGAGGGGTAATAAAATCTTATTTACTCCATTTTTATTAAAACCACTTCCACATCCACCACTTTTCAAACAATACCTTGCCGATGTGCCAGTGTCTCCCTGGCCTGTACAAAGAGACCGCAGGCGCTGGCTCTGCATAGAAATTCCCTTTTGCAAACCCTGCCCTTCCATCGCCAAGCTCCACAAAGCACTAGCCGTCTCCATTAAATTCTTTATCAGCAGTCCCGCCCTTTATCTTAGCTGCAATATTGTGCGCTACAACCTCTGCCTCTAAATGTGCAAACACGCCTGCCTTTGGCAGGGGCTTTCCAACAGGAAGGGGAATGGCTGTTATATCGCCAATGGCATAGACGTTTTCTATCTTTGTCTGAAGATTCTTTGCATTCACTGGTATCCAGCCTGTTTCAGCAGCAATGGAAGAGTTTTTTATCACAGCAGGCGCGCCATGCGATGGAACGCCGACTAACATATCAAAGGGTATTGACTTGCCATCAGCAGTTTCCAATTCTTTTTTATCTGCCTTAACTGTTTTAATTGTGGTATTTGGCATATATTGAATGCCGCTCATATTGAGGAGAGAGACAACAGCCTGACCCATCGCAGGACCTGCAACAGGCATTGGCTGAGGCTCAGGCGACACAACCTGAACCTGAACATTTTTATTCTGCCTCTTAAAATAGGCATTAAGAATAAGGGCTGCCTCATAAGGCGCAGCAGGGCATTTGAAGGGGATAGAGCTTACCATTACAGCAACCTTATCGCCCTTAAAATTGGCAAGATCGTCTCTAAGCCTTATTACCTCAGAAAGCTGATAAAGATTATATGCCCCTTCCTTAAAACCTGCCAGCCTTTCAGGATATATGTCAGCGCCGAGGCTGATAACAAGATAATCGTATTTTACATTCCCTGCTGTAGTAGAAACTGCCTGATTATTAAAGTCAATGCCATTAACCTCTGCCTGAATAAAGTCTATCCCTTTTCTTTTAAGAGGGCTAAAATCCCTCTTCATATCCTCTATCTGTCTCCAGCCGACCATAAGCCAGAGGAGTGAAGGATTAAAAAGGTGGTAGCTGAGTTTATCAACAAGAACAATCTTGTGTTCAGCGCTAAGGGATTTTTTTAATTTATTAGCAACAACTAAGCCACCGCTTCCACCACCAAGTATACATATTGTCTTGCCTGCCATAGTTTAGCCCTCCTTAAAAAGCACCGAGTGTTGAAACACCCTCAGCTGCCATTAATTCCACTAATTCATTGTAGCCTGCTGGGATAATCTCAGACAAAAGAATACTCTTCTCAAATCCTCTGAGCCTCAGGTCTTCATCCAATGCATAACACTTTACACCTGAATTTATAAGCTTGTCAAGCTCCCTCTTAGTCGGCCAGTCGCTATCAATCGCAGCCCTTACGCCATCCTGAATAAAAAAGAGGCTCACATCATTTTTATCCTCCCTGAGGCTGCCTGCAGTATAAAATACCCTATTAAAATTCTTAGTATCAGGCGCGCTTGAAATCAATATAAGATATGCTGCCATATTACCTCCACCCTCCCCTTAATCCCCTCCCATCAAGGGAGGGGGAATTTGTGTGTTTCCTCTCCCCTTGCGGGAGAGGGTTAGGGTGAGGGGTATATTAAAATATCATCAATGTCTTTGCGCTGCCAACAACCTTTGCCAATCCCTTATCATCAACAACCTCAAAACCGCTTAACATCCCTGCCTGTTCAGCAGACAGGTTATCAGCTCCTATGCCGCATTCCTTTAGAGAGCCTTTGTGCGTATATATCTTAAGCGTATCACCCTCATCTTCAAGCATCTTCGCTGTGCCAATAATCTGTTTTACTGCAGCAGATATGGATGTAAAACCTGAAACACCCATGTCCTGATTCTCTCTCAGGCAATAGACACCATCATCAACAAAAACCACAGATGTCTTTACATTATTATTTACAGCGCCGTTTATGTGCCTTACTGCCTCTGCTGCGTTTATTTTGCTATAAGGCGCTGTTCTTACAAGTATACATAACTCAGCCATCTTAGCCTCCTACATTCCAAGGTTTACAAATACATCAGATTTTCTGGTTATCTCAAAAAGCTTTTTCAATGTGCTTGGATTTGCGCCGTCTAAGTGCGTGTCCTCTTTTATGCCGCGAAAGACAAGACAGGTTCCGCAAAGCTCCACTGAAAGCCCTTTTTCAATCAATTTGCTGAAAACATCAGAGGCATTTGGAATTCCTTTAGCCTTCTGGCCTTTTGTAAAATTATGAACACCATCGCCTGATGCAAATATGGTCACCTCATGACCTTTGGCTAATGCTGCCTCTGCAATCTTTGCTGCTGTATGGGTATTTTCAAAACTGTATGGTGTTGTTGAAAGAAGGATGGTGATTGTTTTGGACATATAATGCTCCTTTTTAAATTATACCTCTTCGTAGGGGCAGGTTTTAAACCTGCCCCTACATTGATGCTGCATATACTTTATATATTTTTCTGTTCTCTGCAAGCTGCTCAAAAAGAACCTGCCTCATAATATCAAACGCCTTTAAAACCTTTGGATTTGCAATGCGGTAATGGATTGTAACCCCTTCACGCCTTGTCAGAACAATCCTTCTCTGCCTTAAAATTGAAAGGTGCTGAGAAAGATTTGCCTTTGTAACGCCAACGCGCTTTGCAAGCTCATTTACAGAAAGCTCTTTATCCCTTAATGTATTTATAATCTTCAGCCTCTTTGGATTTGCAAGTATCTGGCAGATATCAGCATGAAGCTCGTATATCCTTTCATCCATATCCATAAAACATACTCCCTATAGTTTCAATATTTAGAAACTATATAACTAATATACCAGCTTGACATAGTTCTGTCAAGGAAAAATATTGCCATTGGATTTTGCTAAAAATACTGTTGACTTTTTAACTAAATGACTATATCCTATAGTCATAGGAGGTGTACACATGGCAACAAAAATTGTGACCATATCTAATGGTAAGAAGGATTTCATAACCCTTATAAAAGACTCGGTGGCTAAAAATGAGGATATTGTCATTACCAAACGAGGCCAGCCTGTAGCAGCCCTCTTGCCTTATAAGGAATACACGGATTTGAGGAAATTGAGGACATACCTGAAGATGCTTGAAATCTCAACAGAAATGCGAAAAACCTGTATTAAAGCAAAGGATATTTATGCCATATCAAAGAAGGAACTTGAAGAAAGGAAGTTATGACTATAGTAATTGATTCTGGGGTTTTATTAAAGGCCTACTTTCCTGATGAGGATGGACACACAGAGGCGCAGAATATTATTAGTGACTATGCAAGGGGGAATATCATATTTCATGCGCCTGCACTTATTACATACGAAATAATCAATGCCTGCCTTGTTGCCTCAAGGATGGCTCGTTTTCCAAAGAAGGTTGCAAAAGAGATAATGAGCGAAATACTCCAAATTGAAATTATTAAAGAAGATATTGACCACTTAAAAGACATGATTTTTGATATCGCCGAAAAATATTGTAGAAGCGCATACGATGCGGCATACATAGCAGTTGCTGAGTCAAGACAGCTCCCTCTCATTACAGGCGATAAAAAACTTTTCAACAGCCTAAAAAATCACTTCACCTTCATAAAGTGGATCGGAAACTATTAACTACTTCGGGTGCTGCTGCTGATAGGGTATTATCGGAACCTTCCATGGCGTCTGCTGGTTGATTACAGAAATTTCCAATGGGCAGACATTGGCTGGAACAGTCAGGGCAAAGAGAACAGCCTTTTCTATTGCCTCTGTTGTCATAAGCCGTGATGGCTCTATGGTGGCTTTATCAAGAGAGCCTGTGAGTGCAGTATCTGTAACACCGGGAAGTATAGAGGTAACCTTGATTCCCAAATCCCGCATCTCCCAGAAGAGCCCCTTTGTAAATGCACGGAGCGCCCATTTTAGAGATGTATAGACTATGA
>JACPZJ010000239.1 GCA_016195585.1 Nitrospirota bacterium
AGCCAGAAGACCTGCTGGAATGAAAAAAATAGATAACCCGGAATTTGATGGCAAAGGGTTCCGATGGACTTTTTTTCTGAGTCTGTCGGAGCCCCTTTTTATTTTATAAACTATAAGCAAAAAAGGAGGAAAAATGAAGACACTAATGAAGAGCAAAAGGAAGGCTGTAAAAAAGAACAAAACAGGGAAGGATGTGATTTCCTATCGGAGGGCCTGCGATGTTCAGGGGACAGGCCTCTCACACTATATCCTGATGGATAAAAAAGGAAAATGATGTCATTCACCAGTTCAACAGGCAGTTTTGTTAATACAGGCAATGGCCCGGCTCTTCAGCCGATTGACATTGGACATTCTGAATATCTCAGCCTGATTGACCCTGACACAGCATTCTGGCTTTTGGTAAAGCGCAATAGGCTTGCTGAGGCATTGACTGATAAGGGGCTTATGAAGGCTTATCGCAGGAAGGCAAAGGAATTTGCCGATGAGATGAATAATCTCAGATTTTTTCAAAGGCCATCTGCTGTCTACTTTAACCCGACAGAGCGATGCAACCTGAACTGCTCCTATTGCTACATCCCGGAAGAGATGCGCCGCGATGGAAGCCACATGTCAGAAAAGAGCCTGCTTGATGCCCTGCGCCGGCTTAAAGATTATTTTAAAGAGACTCTGCCTGAAGGCTCAATCCCTCAGATCGTATTTCACGGCGCTGAGCCTCTGCTTAACAGGGATGCCCTCTTTGCCGGTATTGAGCAATACAAAAGCGACTTCCGTTTTGGAGTTCAAACCAATGCCACGGTTCTTGATGATGAAGCAGTGGAGTTTCTAATTAGCCGCGATATAAGCATAGGCATCTCGCTTGATGCGCCAACAGCAGCAATCGCTGACCGCACCCGCAAGAACTGGGAAGGACAGGGTGCGTACAAGAAGGCCATTGAAGCTATGAAAAGGCTTAAGGGCTATCCAAACTGGAGCGTCATCTGCACCATCACCAGTGAAAATATGCGGCACCTGACGAAGCTTGTTGAATTTTTCCATGAGCGGGAGGTGCCCACCTGTCTGTTGAATATTTTGCGATGCACCTTGCAGCCATCGCGAAAGGTCAGGCCTGCTGATGCTGCTGCAGCAAGGTATTTTCTGTCGGCCCTTGACCGCACTTATGAGCTGTACCAGCAGACTGGAAGGAAGCTCCCGGTTGCTAATTTCGCAAACATCCTTCTGGCGATTATTGCCCCCACAGCAAGACGGCTCATGTGCGATATATCTCCCTGCGGCGGGGGGAGGTGTTTTTTTGCATTAGCGCCCAACGGGGATTTATTCCCTTGCAGCGAGTTTATAGGTCTGCCTGCCTTTAATGGCGGCAATATATTTAAAAATGATATTGGGGATGTCCTCACCAGCCATGCCTTCAAAATGGTTACAGGCCGCAAGGTAGAGGACATTGACCCTTGCAATCGCTGCGCCATCCGCCACTTCTGCGGCTCTCCATGCCCAGCAGAGGCGCACGAAATGAACAGTGGAATGGATAAGATAGGGGCATTCTGCGAATTTTATGAAGAGCAGGTGCGCTATGCCTTCAGGCTGATTGCCGACGGCAAGGAAGAGGCCTATCTCTGGGACGGGTGGGACAAGGATACGAAGAGCACCTTTAACCTGAAGCTATAAAAGATATTGTTTCTACCTAAGCGTCATTCCCGCAACGCTTTTGAGCGGGAATCCATGGTTCGACAGGCTCACCATGCAACCTGAGCTTGTCGAAGGACTGGATTCCTGCTTAATACATGCAGGAATGACAAACATATAATAGTATCATTCCCGCGGCGCAGTATCAGCCTGATTCACCCGCCAATCCTCTCGTTTATGCCAACGACGGGGACAGCGTGCCGTTTCCTGCTGTCTCTGTGGCGGCGCGATACAACTTTGCGTTCCCTCCCGACCGCGCCACTTCTTTTAATAGCCGTCAAGAAGATTAAATTCCATTTTTTTCCTTGACAAACATATAGAAGCAATTTATAGTTAGGAAACTACAAATACTTAATTAGTTTCCATGAGATGATATATGAAGAATAGGATTTTAGAAGCCGCTGAAAATAGGTTTTTTCAGTATGGATATAGAAAAGCCACCATGGACGAGGTTGCCTCTGACCTTGGCATAAGTAAGAAGACCCTTTATATTCACTTTAAGAGTAAGGATGCAGTAGCGATAGCTGTCATTAGAGCGCTTCATAAGGATATTGATAAACTGCTGAAACAGTTTAGTATTAAAATCCCTGATCCTGTTGAAAGACTCGGCATGATGATAACAGAGGTAAGCGCCCGACTTACCAGAATAGGAACCCTGTTTTTGGCTGATATTAAAAAAGATATACCTGCTCTTTGGAGGGAATGCGAAGATTTCAGGGAAAAGAAGATTTTTGAATATGGAGAGGCTATATTAAAGGAAGGGATAAGAAAGGGAAAGGTAAAGAAGGATATAGATACAAAAATAGCCATGCTTGTTTTTTTAGGTGCAATTCATGCAGTAATCCAGCCGGAGGTTTTTGTAAAAAACCCGTTTTCTATTGATGAGGCATATAAAAATATACTTAATATATTTTTAAAAGGTATACAAAAATAAGTCGTTTCGGGTTCAGAACAGAATAGGAGAAAAAAATGGTAAAGATAACTATGATTGGACATTCAACCCTTATTTTTCAATTTGGCAGCGTAAAGGTGCTTAGCGACCCGTGTTTTTCTGATACAATGGGCTTTCCGCGGATCATAAATCCATACCGCCGCAGCCCGCTAAAACTAACCATAGAAGACCTTCCCAGAATAGATATAATTATTTGCACCCACAGGCATCCTGACCATTTTGAGATAGCCTCATTAAAGAGAATGGATAAAGATTCTGTTGTTTTTGTCCCTGAAAAATGGATGGCAGATAAACTGACAAAAATAGGATTTAAGGATATAATAGAAATCAAGGCATGGGAGGAAAGGGCAATCTCAGGTATAAAGGTTGCTGCTGTGCCTGCGATTGAAGGGTCTCAGGGCTTACCGCAGGTTGGTTATGTTTTGACTGGAGATGGGAGGTCTGTCTATTTTGGCGGTGATACAATGCCATTTTTAGAAGTAAAAGAGATAGGCAAAAGGTTTAAGATTGATGCAGCGCTTCCGCCAATAAATGGTGTGAGGTTTTTGGGAAGGCAGGCTGATATGGGCCCTGAAGATGCAGCAGATACGGTAATTAAAATAAATAGTCCTCTTAGTTTTTGGCATGAGCTTTGCCATCATAGGGGTATTGCATTTTGCGATTCCAAAGAAATATCACGAGTGGTATAACATGATATACAATGCTAATGACCCTTTTGATATTACAGCAGCAAAGACTATTGGTTTGTGGGCATTTACAAACAGCATAATTGCCTTCTGGGCATTTGTTTCTTACGAAAGACATAAACCATTACTAATTTTTTTAATTATTACCTGTTTTGGTTTTGTTGTGGTCCATATACCGGAATTCATTAATGGACATCTGCCTTGGCCTTTTGCTATTATGCTTGCATTAGTTGGAGTAATATTAATTGTTCTTAAGTAGGCTGTATATCTAATGTGGTGTTTCATAAATAGTTTTACACTTCTTGTCATTCCTGCATGTATTTAGCAGGAATCCAGACCTCTAATGTCATGCCTGAATGCTTCTGTCAGGCATCCAGATTTTATGGATTCCCGCTCAGAGGCTCTGCGGGAATGACAGAGTGAAGATGCTTAGCGGGAATGACACTAAAAGAATATGAAGAAATGTTAGAGACAAGACACTAACAAGAAGGAGGGGAAAATGCAAAAATCAATAAATTCTATAATAGCGATATTTAGCTTGCTGCTCTTTCTGCCAGAGCCCTCTTTTTCCCAGTCCATTGATGAAATAATAAAAAAGGCTGATGAGCTGCAGAATAAGGTCTCTGCAGATGCTGAGCATGAGATGCTCGTGAAGATGTTGAAGGAGGCGGCTGCTAAGAATCCGAATAGTTTTGAGCTTCAATGGAGGACAGCGAGGGCGCTCGGCATCTGGGCAGACCAGATAAACATGAGAAATACCCTTGATAATGTTAGAAAGGCAAATCCAAAGAATGTTGACGGCATACTTGCGGCTGAGAAGGATATGTCTCCTGAGCTTGGCAAAAAGGTCTCTGCACTCGGCGGAGAGGCGAGGGGGTATGCTGAGAAGGCAATCAGCTTAAACCCAAACAGGGTAGAGGGGTATTATTATAATTCACTTGCGCTTTCCATGTATTCCCTCGGAAAGGGCATAATATCAGCCCTTGCAGAAGGCATCAGGCCAAAACTTGTGGAGGCGGCAAAAAAGGCAATTGAGAAGGATAAGGCTTATAATGAAGGCAGCCCTCTTAGAATTTATGGCAGGTATTACTATAAGGTCCCATGGCAGTATAATGATAAAATAAAGTCTGAAAAAATATTGCGTGAGGCAGTACAGGGTTATCCAAACAGTCTTCGTTCTCTTCTTTATCTTGGCGATACACTTTATGCCTTGGGCAAGCGCGAAGAGGCAAAAAGGCAATGGGAAAGGATTATAAATACATCTGCTTCAGCGCCTGAAAAGGTTTTGGAGGATGTTTTTAAAGGCATGGCAGGGATGAGACTGGAGAGGGTGCAAGAATAAAGAAGCTAAATAGGTTTGACATTATAAGATAAAGGTAGTATATTGGTAGTATGAAAATCAAGACATCTATAACCCTTTCAGATGAATTAATTAAAGATATTGATGAAATATTTGGAAAAACCCGAAATAGGTCAGAATTTATTGAAAATGTTTTAAGAGATTTTATTAGGAAGCGGGCACAAAAGAAAAGAGACCTAAAAGATATTGATATTTTAAATAAGAAGGC